>JAQSYC010000310.1 GCA_029256345.1 Clostridia bacterium
AAAAAGGGGGGTCATTGTTTTTTTTGTGAAAAAAGATAATGTAACCCTTGAAAATAAAGGCTTTGAAATAAAAAACGGGGTGTCAAACTTGACACTACCCAATTTGAATCGGAGGCAATTATATGAAAGTCATAATATTCGGTGCATCAGGAGGTATCGGTAAATTTGCCGTACAACATGCTCTTGAAAAAGGTTATGAAGTAAAAGCATTCCTTCGTAATCCATCAAAATTAACAATCAAACACAAAAATCTAACCTTTGTACAAGGTGAAATCAATAATTATAACGAGATAAAAAATGCTATATTCGATTGTGATGCTGTTATTTGGTGTGTTGGTATTCCTATGAAAAAATATGAACATATGGAATCTCTTGATGGTCATAAAAACCTTTTAAAAGCTATGAATGAATGTGGTATTGAACGTCTCATTGATTGGGCTACTCCAAGTGTTCGTTTTATAAAAGATAAAAAGTCCTTTATCATTGTTGTTCCTGGATTCATGGTAGGAATTTTATTTCCAATGGCAAAAAAAGAGATTATTGGTATCGCTGATATGATTACCGCATCTAATCTAAACTGGACGATTGTTCGCTTTTTGGCTCCAAAAGACATACCATTTATTGACAGCGTTAAAGTTGGATTCGGTGATACAAAAATGAATTTTAATATTTCAAGAGAAGATATTGGTGCTTTTATGGTAGAACAATTGAGCAACAAAACCTATGAATACTCAATGCCAATCATAGGTAGTTAAAAAAAATGCCGCTATGCCTTGAGTAGACAAAAACGATGCCGTCAGGACCCAGTGGTTCCTTGGCAGTAGGATATTTTTTATAACGATAATACTTAATATAGCATTGCCAAAGCCGCTGAGCAATACAATTTAAATACAATCCCGATTTGATAGGGGACGATTTTTTGTTTGACTGCAAATAATATGAAAGTCGCAGAACAAACCGTCCCCTATTTTATGATTGGATACTTTTTCTCTAAATATAGATTAACCAAAAGTAGCAATAATAGATATAAGATACCGTTAATACCCGGACTGAAAAACCACTTGGTCTGCTCTCTATAAGTTATATTAGCAAAAAGGCTAGCTACAATTACGTTGTTCATTGTGTGAATCATGACCACAGGCCATATGCTTTTTGTTGCAAATCTTATACGATTATACAAAAATGACAGATTGATTAACGCAACATAACTCATTATGACAATTAACCAGATATTTCTATAAGGAGAATACCCAATGAACAAATCTCTTGGAATGATCATGAGCCAGTATGGCAAATGCCAAGTGCTCCATATTAAGCCAACTGTAATATTGGCTAGTCGATGATTCACTAGGCTGTATAATCTTTCTGACAAGTATCCACGCCAACCAATTTCTTCAAAAATATTTTTTATAAAAGTAGTTGGAATTGAGACTAACGCAGTACTAATAATGACTTCAATTAATGTTATTGTCGGTGTTTTTACTATGCCTTTGCCAAAGTAACCTATGAAAAAAACTAATAAAAAAACGACAACATCAAAGAAAAAACAAAAAATATACCATTTAAAATTTTGTTTTAAATTTAGTTTTAAACCTAAGCTTTTTATTTGTTTTTCATCTATAGATAAAGTAATTGCCAATAGACTAGGTGCTAAAATAAATAATAGCAATCCCAAACCATCCGAAAAATCATTCTTCACAAGTATGTCTATGCCCAACCCGATCCATCCTAGTAAAAGTACCAAAATCGTAAATATAATAGTTCTCTTCATAAACAAATCCCTCTTCTTCTAAAGAATTAATAAAAAATTGATGACACGACACCTATAAAAAACTTTTTTATAGAATACCCATTTATTGCATCCACTTTGCAAAGAAAATTATCACATCTTGTAAAAAATGGATTCCCCATGCCCAAAAAAAGCCTTCTGTTTCATTCATAGATTTTGCTAAGAACCATCCAATAAACCCTGCCATTAAAACACCTGGGATACCGCCTGGTGTTCCAAAATAGTGAATTGTTCCAAATGTTACTGCTGCCAAACCTTGAGCTAGATAAGGGGATAATCCTTCTTTATTAACCACTGCAACAAAGGAAAAACGATAAATTATTTCCTCTGAAAAAGCATTTGTTATTGAAAAAACAAGAACCAAAAGCAATCCCGGAACCAATTCAAGATGAATGGTATGCCCTTTGAACACTTGAAGATATATGATAACAGCTGTCACACCTGTAATAATAATTGCAAAATTAAAACCTAAGTTTTTCCAGGTTTCGTGTACCTTTGGTTTGATGCCAATCCAAGGCTCTGGCACAATACTCCCATTACGCTTTCTTAAGTTTAAAAAGGAAACGCCGTCTTGTCCTGTCATCAAATAAACAATTCCAATAACACACCCTGCTAATAGCAAAACAGTGACTTGATAGCTCAATTCCTGATTATATAAATCACGTTTAAATATTTCTAAAGCTATAGGTGCATTTTTTCTAATCCATAAAAGCAGTGGAGAGATTCCAGCCACCAAAAGAGTTATGAAAATCAATCGATCGATATCCATAATCCAACGTCAATACCCACAATTGCTTTTGACTTGTTTCTATTGGCAGCTTATCAATTTCATTCTCAATACCTGCTAGAATATCAATCAAGCCCTTGCACTCAGTTTCTTCCTCTTGAACGTATTCTATCAGCATTGGAATGTGTCTTTCATCACAAACAAAGATTTTCATTAGTAGTTCGTTACGCATAACGGCTTCTTCCGGTTTTTGAGAAATCCATTCATGAAATCTGTCTCGCCCCAATTGTGTCACACCATATACCTTTTTAAGTCGCCCATTTGTTGTTTCTTCCAAAACAAAAACAGACCCTACTTTTTCCAGATATTGAAGACTTTTATGGATATGTCCGTACGATTCATTCCAAAACAAGCCGATACTTTCTTTTGAAAACTTCACTAATTCGTAAGCGCTCATGGGCTTGATGGCTAAGAGCCCCATAATTGCAAAATATGTTTTATTGATACGTGCCATTTTTCAATCTCCTAAGTCCAACATAATTTTACTTTATAGTATTAAATGATTTCAAATTAGTTTAGTTCTCCTATCATTTATCTATTCATATTTTAGATGAGGGTTTAACCTACTCATCAATAATCTAAAAAACATATACAGTACGCAATGCGATCCAATTTGAAAAAGTAATATAATGGTTGTTGTTTTTGTTGCGAAATTAGTAGTTGCAGAATTCTTTTAATTTAGAATGGTATAGTCACATCTCTTTAATAAAAATTTCATACGGCTTATTTTCAGCAAAGAAACTACCACATAGTTCAGTAATACCATCTAAAATTTCATGTATACAGTCGTCTTCTATCGATTCGAGCTTTTGAGGAAAGTTCATGGCAAAGTCTTTACAATTACAATCGCATCGACTCTTTCCATTCTCTCTACTGAATATGAATTTTCTTCATACAGATATTCGACTTCGTTGATTAAAGCTTGAGAAAAGGTACAATGACCAGCTCGCCATTTTCATCCTTGGTGTAGCCTAAAAACTTATTATGGTTGACGGATATCACTCCGTTTTCAAACCGCCTTACCAATCCCCAGCGTGTGTTTTCGCTTAGGTTACGGCTTTCTTCCTGTGCCTGACTGCTCAGGATCGTAATCAGAAGCTCGCCTGTACCATCCAGTGTATTGACACCCTCTTTCTCAAAAATAACACCGATATTCTTTTCCTTAAGTTTTCTGATATTTTGCAGGGAGTCTACCGTGTTTCTCGCAAATCGGCTGACTGACTTGGTGATGACAAGATCAATTTTTCCTGCCATGCAATCGTCTATCATGGTATTGAAGTCATCGCGTTTTTTAGTGTTCGTTGCCGATTTTCCGTCATCAGCGTAGATTCCTGCCAACTTCCAATTTGGGTTGCTTTGTATCTTTTCGGTGTAATAGGATACCTGTGCTTCGTAGCTGCTTTCCTGCTGTTCTAAGGTAGTACTTACTCGGCAGTATGCTGCTACCCTGAGCATCTTAAATTGTACCTTGATGCTTCGGTCATATTCCGGCTGTGAGGGGATTTCTTAAGATTTTAATAGGTTCCATCTATGGTTAATCCGTTGATAAACTCAAAAGTAAGCCGCCTATCGGCATAAACCGTCAACTGCTTCACTACCTTCAAAAACAAATCGTCATCAAATTCCTTTAGCTGCTCTCGCAGTGAAAAGACTTGCTTTATTTTCTCAGTGGTATGTTCATAATCCTTAATTTCCGCAGTGTTGTAATAAGCTATTGCTCTTTTAAAAATCAAATCAGATAGTTCTTTCGAAGAATACTGTCCATCTGATTCAAGGTCTTTCACTCTTTGATCCAGCTTTTTAAATTCCGGGGTAGAAGGCGGGGAAGCCACCTTGGGCTTCCGGTCTAATAAGTACCTCTTGAAAATAATGTGATTTGCAGTACTTATGAATGCTTCCTTGATTTGTTCATCCGTAATTACTCCGCATCGGCATTGTACTCTATTCTTATAAATATACTTTTTGCATTTCCAATTCGTGCGTTCTGAAGTTTTACCGCTATGTTCCACATATTTGCGGTAAAGCTCACCGCATTCTCCGCAGCGAAGCTTGCCGCTGAAGGTGTATTGATTGACCATACTATTGGGCTGTGCAGTTCTGCCTAATGTCTGGCAGCGCTCTTTTCTGCGATTTTGCACCTGTTCAAACTGTTCTTTCTCTATCATCTGCGGATAAAGGTCATCGCCTAAGTATTTGGTATTTTCTAAAATTCTTCCGATAGAGCCATGATTCCATGAAGGCTTATTGTTGGCATTCAAGAATTCCATTACGGTCAGTTTTTTGGCTAAGCCGTAGGTTGAAACTCCAGAGAGATAATCCTTAAAACCTTTTTTACTACTTTCTCTTTCGTTATATCGACTTGAATTTTCCCATCAACCATTTTATATCCGATTGGCATATATCGCTGCATCATTACTCGTCCATTTCCTTTCCGCAGTATTCCGTCAGCTCTAAGCTGTTTTTTAACCTGAATGTGATTGTATGGTTTTCGTGTATGATAATTTTATCTACCGCCTGTAAAAAAAGCTGGCTTCTTTTTTTCTTGGCGGTAGCAAGCTCCAGCGTTAAGGTATTTTTTCTTTCTATAAAAACAGCAGAGTCAATATACCCTTTCGCTACGACACTACTAAGGATATGACTCTGCTCTGTTAATTCCATAATTCTGTTGTTGCATTCGCTGATTTCCTGCTCCTGCTGTTCATCTATCCGAAGACTCTTTAAAGATTCCAGCAGGGGAAAGAGGATATCTATATAATTGCTAGTAAGCTTATTCCACATCCCTGTAAATGCTCTTTTGATTACATCCTCCCGAATGCCCTTTAAGCAGCATTTTGATTTATCTTCGATATGCTGACTACAGCACCATTGTATTTTCTCATAAGGCTTGCCGATGTAAATTTTCTGTCTGCGGAAGATACCGCCGCATTCTCCACAGATGATGTTGCTGCTGAATGCATAACGATTTTGGTATTTTCCCGAATCATCGATGCCCATCTGCTTTCTGCGGTATTCATAAATTTCCTTGACCGCTTCAAACTGTTCTCTAGTGATAATGGGTTCATGGTTTTCTGAAATAAAATACTGAGGCAGCTGCCCTTTATTTGGTTTTCGCTTAAAGGGAACTACCTCAGTTGTAAATGTTTTTTGTAATAACAGATCTCCGGTATAGATTGGATTTTGCAGAATTTCTTTTACTACACTATCCTGCCATTTTTCAGCGCTTCGAATAGTTGGAATGCCATCTTCTGATAATCCTTTTGCAATGACATAGGAGCCTTTACCATTTAAATATTCTTTGAAAATACGGCGGACAACCACTGCTTCTTCATCCTTAATGATCAGCTCACCCGCTTCATCTTTCGTATAACCGTAAGCCGGGCAACCGAGGATAAAGGTGCCATCTTGAAATCGCTTTTTAACAGCCCACTTAGTATTGGTGGAAATACCCTCTGATTCACCTTTTGCCAGTGAGCTTAAGATCGTCAGCATCTGTTCGCTCTTTTCGGATAACGTATTAATGTGTTCTTTTTCAAAATATACAGCAATACTGAGTGCTTTCAGTTTACGGATTGCCTGTATGCTATCTACAGTATTTCGTGCAAATCTGGTAACGGACTTTGTAATAATCATATCCACCTTGCCAGCTTTCAGGGTAAGACCGTTTCCTAAATCATGGGAAGAACCAACCATAGTAAAACACATCTGACCGGCATAGCTATCTAGCTTTTCATGCTGACCTTTCAAAACACCATGTGTATCCTCCGGTGCATCAATATAACAATAAATCCATGCTCTTTTTGCTTTTTCCATACAGAACCCTCCATTTCATTTTCTTTAATGTCACATTCATAAGGACAGCAAACATAAAAAGGTCTGCTGTTCATAGTATCTGACATCAAATTGCCAGACTTGTTCTTCGTTTTCTGCTGCTCTTATTCGACACTGCTTCCCAGAGCATAAGCCAATGGCTTTATAGGGCAGTCAATTTAGACCAGCCAAGGTTTGGCTGTCATGGAAATCTCACCCCAGCCGGGTTCTCCGGCTGCCGCACCCATTGCGATGTCTGTGGCTATGCGGAAGTATCATTGTAGGCTGTTCAGGTCTTGGCGGTACGA
>JAQSYC010000311.1 GCA_029256345.1 Clostridia bacterium
ATAGCAGGGGTTATATTTTTAGATATTATTAGCAATCTCGAGCGTATATCAGACCACGCTTCGAATATTGCGATGACTATACTGGATGAAAACAAATCTTTAACAACAGAAGATATGGATTTATCTTTTAAACATGAATAAAAAAACTCAGACAAACCACCTTAATAGAGAAGTCCTAACTTCTTTGATAAGGTGGTTTTTTATTTCAAAAAATAAAAAAATAAATTTATGACAAAATCATTGCTTAATGTGAAAAAATTGTATAAAATAAAGATACGGGACATAAAATGAATAGGTGGGGTAAAATTGATCCCAAGGAGTAGTGATATGCAAAACACATTATCCGCATTAGAAAAATTACTTCCTGAAGCTATCAAATTATTTAAAGAAAGATACTTTCTACTTCAAACAATACTCGAAAATGGACCAGTAGGCAGAAGAGGTCTTGCATCTATGCTAAACTTTTCTGAAAGAACCATAAGAAAAGAAGTGGATATTCTGCTGCAGCAAGGACTTGTTGAGATTTTTCATCTTGGAATAGTCATTACAGAAGAAGGTGAAAAGCTGTTAGATACACTGTATCTTCCACTGCAAACTTTAGAGGAGTTTTCTCAGCTAGAGAAAGAAGTCAGCAAGCTGTTAGATTTAAAACAGGCAGTCATTGTTAAAGGTAATGTAGATATTCATGAAGAAGTTAAAAATAAGCTTGGAAGAGCCTGTGCCAGTGTTCTCAGTTCTGTCCTTAAAGATGACTATACGGTGGCAATAACAGGCGGAACAACTATCTTTAAGATGATAGAATCTATGCCTAAACAACATGTTCATTATAAAAATCTAATGATTATACCTGCAAGAGGAAGTGTCGGAAAAAAAGTAGAGTTTCAGGCTAATACTGTGGCGGTAGAGCTTGCCAAAAAATTAGGGGCAGGTTACGAACTCTTAACTATTCCGGATAATTTAAGTAACCAGTCTATCAGCCTAATTAAAAGTGAACCGCAAATACAAAAAATATTGCAAAAAATAGCAAAAACCGATATTATTATATTTGGAATAGGCGGTGCAAAAAAGATGGCTAACCGCAGAAAAGAACCTCAAGAGGTTTTAGAGATTCTTACAGAAAAAAAGGCTGTAGCAGAAGCTTTTAGACACTATTTTGATGCGAAAGGCAAAGTTGTTTATGCCTCACAGTCCATTGGTGTTGCACCACATATAGCCATGACCATTCCTATCCGCATAGCAATAGCGGGGGGAGCCTCAAAAGCAAATGCCATTTTAGCAACAAGGGCTTTACTTAAAAATAGTTACTTGATACTTGATGAGGCAGCAGCAAGAGAAATTGTAAAAAAGTCAGATAAAAGCTTAGGACTATAAAGTATTAATTGATTTAATTCGGTATCATATCGCTAGGCTAGGTACATACTAAGGAATGGCGATTTGAATATAAATAAAAAAGAACTTTCAAGGAGGAACCAATAATGGCTGTAAAAGTAGCAATTAATGGATTTGGACGTATTGGACGTCTCGCATTTAGACAAATGTTTGGTGCAGAAGGATATGAAGTAGTAGCAATCAACGACTTAACAAATGCTAAGACACTCGCACACTTATTAAAATACGACTCAGCACAAGGTAGATACGGCAAAGAAGTATCTGCAACAGAGGACTCTATCGTAGTAGAAGGCAAAGAAATCAAAATCTACGCAGAAAGAGATCCTAAAAACTTACCTTGGGGAGATCTTGCAGTAGATGTTGTACTTGAGTGTACAGGATTCTTCGCAGACAAAGCTAAAGCAGAAGCTCACATCACAGCAGGTGCTAAAAAAGTTGTTATTTCAGCTCCAGCTACAGGTGATCTTAAAACTGTAGTATTTAATGTAAATCATGATATCTTAGACGGTTCAGAAACAGTTATTTCAGCTGCTTCTTGCACAACAAACTGTTTAGCACCTATGGCTAAAGCACTTAATGATTTAGCTTCAGTACAAAAAGGTTTTATGACAACCATTCATGCTTATACAAATGATCAAAATACACTAGACGGCCCTCACGGAAAAGGTGACTTAAGACGTGCTAGAGCTGCAGCTGCAAACATTGTTCCTAACACAACAGGTGCTGCTAAAGCTATCGGTCTTGTTATTCCAGAACTTGCTGGCAAATTAGACGGAGCTGCTCAACGTGTACCAGTTATCACAGGTTCTGTTACAGAGCTTGTAGTAGTAGTTAATGGAAAAGTAACAAAAGATGAAGTTAATGCTGCTATGAAAGCTGCTTCAAATGAATCTTTTGGTTACACAGAAGAAGAATTAGTATCTTCAGACATCATTGGTATCACATTTGGTTCTCTATTTGATGCAACTCAAACAAAAGTTACAGAGCTTGGAGACAAGTCTTTAGTTAAAGTTGTTTCTTGGTATGATAACGAAAACTCATACACAAGTCAAATGGTTAGAACAATCAAATATTTTGCTGAAAACAGCAAATAATTTCTTTTAACTAAAAAGATCCATCATGGGTCCGGTCGTGTAGGTTAGACTATAGGATCGGGCCTTTTTGATTATAAAAATTTACAGGTTATTTCTAAAAGGAGATTATTAAAAATGTTAAATAAAAAAACAGTAGAAAGTTTACAAGG
>JAQSYC010000312.1 GCA_029256345.1 Clostridia bacterium
CCCCGTGTATAATAGAGACAGAATCCTTAATGACATAGTTAGGCATGCTAGATGTTAAGGTTGGAAGGCAGAAATTCGTTTCTGTCTTTTTTTGCGTCCAAAAACCCCTAGCATAGCTTTCTATAGGCTCGCAGGGGGATTTTAGGGTTCTCCAGTTACACACTTCCGTATTTCTAAAAATCTAAGCACTTTCTTCAAATGAACGCCGCAAACTCGCGAATTATAAAATTTGTATACAAATCTTATAATTACTGCTCAAACAGTGCGAGCTAAAAACCATTTGAATAAACTGCTAAGATTTTTATACGAAATTCTCCAGAGGTAACTTCCAAACCCCAAAATCCCCCTGCTAGACTTTGAATGATCTATATAGAAGACTATTAGCAAACCACCCGATTTCACAAAACAGTATAAATCTGAATTTAATGATAATGCTACCAAAAAACTCATCCTCGCGATTTATGCTCCTATATACTCAACAAGCTATTTACAGAGTAACAGTGACTTTGATGCAGCAGAAATAGAGTAAGGAGGGGGGGCGTCTGAGAACTGCTTCCGCAGGATTTTTAGAAAACTCTTAGTGAAAGAGCTTCATCTGCCTTTAGCTCCACTGTCTGAGCAGGTAAGTGCACTTCTTACCTCGCGAGTTTGGAGCGTTAGATGAAGCTCTGAGCTTAGAGTTTTCAAAAAACTAAAGGCGTATAATACAATCAATTTTGTTTACTAACACGAGCTGTCTTTATGTAAAAAATAACACAGTATACTAAAAATACTAGACTTAACACGCCGTATAAAGGGTATAAAAACTCTACCAGCTTGGCAAATCCGATGACAGAAAAGGGTGCTGCAACAGCCACCACCAAAAATATACTTAAGTTATATTTAATATGAAATCTATTTTCCATAAAGTGAGACAAACTATAAACATTTGAAACCTGTGAAGAAAACATTTCCGCATCAAGAACATAATATACATACTCATTATCGTAAGTACTATACTCCCTACAATGATGCCTTTTGTGAGCTCCTTAGGCTTTTGAATCTCATTGGCAAGGGGTACTAGTACCCCTATGATGGTCAGCAAATTAAAACTGACATACACTACGGAAGATAAAAATATATTGCTTTTTTGCCTTGGTATAAGAAACATGTAGGAATAAGTCATATGAGATGGGTTCTTAAAGATATAAGCAAAAAATATGACTGACATAATAATGAGTAGCGTTGGCACGACTATTCCATTGACTTCAAATAATCCTTTTGTGTTTTTACGTAAAAAAAGGCTGCTGCATCCTATCATAATCAGAAAGCCTACCCATTTAGGCACTCCAAAGTGTTGGTGAATAATGGAGCCGCTGCCAGCTAATATGATAGAGGTACTGCTTAATAGAAATAATGTCAAAACAATATTGATAAATCTAGCTACCATCTCCGGGCAAACAAGATCTACAAATTCATTATAGGATTTTACTTTGTTTAAGGTACTGATACTGATAATAATCTTTCCAAATAGAATATATAATAAACCACATAAAATGAGCCCGAGAAACCCTGCTATGCCATAAGAGGCAAAAAATTGATTAAGTTCCCTCCCTGAACAAACTCCTGCGCCAACAATGCTACCAATAAAAATAGTTGCTATCTGTATGATTAACATTTGTTTTTTCATATACCCCTCCCCCTAGTAAGCTTATCCTCATAGTATGTATATTCCATCAACAACTATTTATGCATGAAAATAATGTCATTTCTTGTCTTTTTGCATATTATAGAATAGGAGTAGCGCTGCTTAAATTTATTTAATATTTGAAAGGAGTTTTATGTATGGGGTATTATGGTAATAATAGGGTAGCTGATAGTTCTAATTCTAACTGCGGCTGCAAAAAACGTGATGACGTATGTGAAAGAGCACTTCAATTCGTAAAAGATGTACAAAAAGCACTTGATAATTTTTATGATGACGATGATGACCATCATCATGGTTGTAAAAACAACTGTTGCAATAATAATTGTAATAACAATTGTTGTCGTGGTGGCAGTAATAATTATTGGGGCAGATAAGTATTTATTATCAGGGGTAGACTTCTATCCCTTCTTTTTAAAACAATCTTTAAAGTGATATCTACTACTTCTTCATATAGTGCATATACTATTGTAAGGAGGTGACTTTATGAACACTATTCTAAAAGTTTCAGAGGTTATAGAAAATTTATCGCATACTTCTGAAGCGAATATCAAAGCACAAATTAAAATTACTAATACTTCCGACTCCTATATTAACAATCTAAAGCTTATTATTGAACCCAAAGAAATCGCTATATTAGAGCAGTGCATTATAAGGCAGAGAGGTTCATTATCCTTTGACCCTATTGTAAACAACTTAGAGGTAGGCAATCTTGCTCCTGATGAATCAGCTTATTTTGAATATGCATTCAAACCATCTTCTAGTGCAGCTTCATTGTTAGATCAAATGCATATCAGCTATACCCCTGAGCGTTCTAATAAAGAAATATCCACGCAGGCTAGAAGCCTTTTGATAGAGACTCCAATCCTAGAGATGGAACTAAAAAAATGCTAACATTTTGTTAGCATTTTTCTTATAATACTTTTGCAATTTCAATCCTCAAATCTTCGTATAAATCGATATACTTGTCCCCAGCCTTAACTATAGGTCTATGGAGTGCATGGGGTTGAATAAATACCACCTCCGCTACTTCTCCGGTACTTAAAACTACCTTTTCTCCTATATAATAATTGATAACATTATTACAAAACTCTAAAAGCATATTGATATCAAATTTGCGAATCATATCACATTTTAAAATCTTAACGATTTCAAATATATTTTTGGATTGTCTTAATTGATCATATTCATCTGCAATACCAATGATTCTAGCTATATCATTAATCCTGTCTTCCGTAAGATTTAATGGATAGCCTGTTCCATCACACCTTTCATGATGGGTTAATATCCCCTTAAGCACCTCATTATCAAGGTCTTCATATTTGCAAAGCTTTTCATAACCATAAATCGTATGTCTCTTAAATTCGAGTTTTTCTTTAATCGTAAACTCTTCTTGCCTATTCCTCAGATATGGAAGCATCTCTACCTTCCCTATATCATGCAACAGTGCAGCCATAGCCACCTGCTTAAATTTAGTGGGTGTATAATCAATCCATCTGGCGATCAAAAGCGATAAAAACGTCACATTAATACTGTGCATATACACATCTTTATCCATGTCTTTGACTAGATTAACGCATGCTAGCAAATTAAAATTGTAGGTACACTCCTCTGTTATACATGTGGCAAGTTCTTCTATTTCATTGATCTCAATAGGTTCATCTATTCTTTTATTACCAATAAT
>JAQSYC010000029.1 GCA_029256345.1 Clostridia bacterium
ACCCATTTTGACTACCATTCAATCAGTGGAAGGTTATTGAAATTAGATATATTGGGGCATGATGATCCAACGATTATACGAATGCTTGAAGATTTAACGAAGCTTAAGGCTACAACCATTCCATTAGACGATCAGAAGGTCATGTCCTTGTTTACAGGAACAGAGGCACTAGGGATTACAAAAGAACAGATTAAGAGCGAAGTGGGTTCACTTGGAATCCCGGAATTTGGAACTAAATTTGTAAGGCAGATGTTAGTGGATACGAAACCAAAAACATTTTCGGAACTCATTAGAATATCAGGACTTTCCCATGGGACAGATGTGTGGCTCAATAATGCACAGGAATTAGTTAGACAAGGAACAGCTAATCTTTCGCAGGTTATATCTACAAGGGATGACATCATGGTTTATCTTATTATTGAAGGGGTAGAAAAGAAAAATGCTTTCAAAATCATGGAAGGTGTTAGAAAAGGTAAGGGGTTATCAGAAGAGCAAGAACAAGAGATGAAAAAAGCTGGTGTTAAAGAATGGTATATTGAATCTTGTAAAAAGATTAAATATATGTTTCCTAAGGCCCATGCGGCAGCGTATGTTATGATGGCCTTTAGAATTGCCTATTTTAAGGTTTATTACCCGGAGGCTTTTTATGCAGCTTACTTTTCTATACGTGCAAAAGGCAATTTTGATTATGAGATTATGGGCTTAGGACCAGAAGTTTGTATCAGGGCTATCAAGGATTTAGAACAAAGACAGGTTCTATCTACAAAGGAGAAGGATACACTCACTGTTTTAGAACTCGTTAGAGAAATGTATGCCAGAGGTATCAAATTTAACAAGATTGATTTATACAAATCAGATGCAGAAAAGTTTATTATTGAGGAGGATGGGATTTTACCCCCTTTCAATTCACTGCAAGGGCTAGGCGATACAGCAGCAAAAAATATTTTAGAAAAAAGAACAAATAGGGAGTTTTTATCTGTTGAGCAATTTAGAAACGAGACAAAGGTAAGTACAACCATTATAGAACTTATGAAAAAATATGACATCTTAAAAGGTATACCTGACACAAGTCAGTTGACTTTGTTCTAGACTGGGGTTGATTTTTAAATCTAAAAGGAGTATAATTAATAATTATAAATTTAGAACTTGAAGAAAGAGTGGGTGTACACCCACTCTTTCTATATTGCGAGCGTGTATATATAATAAAGTTTATGTCAAACTATATTATATGAAAGGATGAGGATATGAATAAGAAGCAAATTATTGAGAGTGTAACTAGTTATTTAGAACCTATTTTAAATGAAAATGACTATGAATTAGTGGATGTTGAATTTGTAAAAGAGGGGCCTTCATTTTATTTAAGGATATATATTGATAAGGAAGGCGGCATTACCATTGAGGACTGCCGAAAGACAAGTAGGGCAATAGAAGCAGTTTTGGATGAAAAAGACCCTATAGAGACCCCATATGTTTTAGAGGTGAGTTCTCCTGGACTTGATAGAATCTTGAAAAAAGATAAAGATTTTGAAAGATTCAAAGGTGCTATGGTAGACGTTAAACTTTATGAAGCTTTAGATAAGAGAAAACAATTTACAGCTAAACTGCTTGAGAAGACTTCAGAGCATCTGTTAATAGAAGATGAGGGTCACCAAATAGAAGTTCAAATGAAAAATGTAGCCGTTGTAAGGCTAGCTATTATGTTTTAGGAGCACATTCACCTTAAATAAAGCTCATTTATTTAAGTGGATATAATTTTAGAGGAGGATTCACATGAATCAAGAGTTCATTACTGCAATTGATCAAATTGCAAAATCAAAAGGGATAAATAGAGATAAACTCATTGAGGCTATCAAGCAATCAATCGAAGTTGCGTGTAAAAAGCATTTTGGTATTGGGGCAGGGGTCAAACAAAATATTAAAATCAATATTGATGATAAAACAGGTGATGTTAAAGTTTTTGCTTCTAAAAAGGTTGTAGAAGATGAAGAGGTAACCAATCCAGTACTAGAAATAGCTCAGACAGAAGCAAAATTGATTAATCCCCTTATTAAAGTGGAGGACATTGTTGATGTAGAGATTACTCCGAAAAATTTTGGACGTATTGCTGCTCAAAATGCTAAACAGGTTGTTATACAAAAAATAAAAGAAGCAGAGCGCCAGATGGTGTATGATGAGTATAGCGTTAGATTAAATGACATTGTTAAAGGAAAAGTATTAAGAAAAGAAAAGAATGGCTACATTGTAGAGTTGGATTTTACAGAAGCCTCCTTACCACTGACAGAAGCTATACCGACTGAAGACTTTGATGAACAGATGGAACAGGGAAATGGGATAAGCGGTTACAAAGCTTTTTATCTGCTTAATGTAAAAGATTTTAATAAAAATGAAGGAAAAGCAGATACTAAGAATAAAAATGCTGGCGCACAGGTTATTGTTTCAAGAACACATCCAGAGCTGGTTAAAAGGTTATTTGAACAAGAGGTAGTAGAAATAAAAGAGGGAACAGTGATTATTAAGAGTATAGCCAGAGAAGCCGGTTCACGTACCAAAATAGCTGTTCATTCAAATGATCCTTTAGTAGATCCTGTTGGAGCATGTGTGGGAGAAAAGGGTAAAAGGATTAACAACATCGTTCAAGAACTTAATGGTGAAAAAATAGATGTTGTACGTTGGTGTGAAGATTCTAAGGAATTTATAAAAGAAGCCCTTAGTCCTGCAAAAGTATTAGAAGTAGAGCTTGTAGAAAATGGCGGAGAAAGAAATGCAAAAGTGCTGGTGCCTGTTAATATCCTTACGCTTGCTATAGGCAAAGGTGGACAAAATGTAAGACTTGCAGCAAAACTGACAGGATGGAAAATAGATATTAAGAGTATGCAGACAGACGAAGAAGAGGAGTGATGGTATGAAGCCAAGAAAGATTCCTTTGCGTAAATGTACTGGATGCAATGAAATGAAAAACAAGAAAGAAATGATTAGGATTGTAAGAAGCAATGAAGGTCAGTTTTCACTAGACTTTCATGGCAAGAAACCTGGCAGGGGTGCTTATATTTGTAAAAATATCGCATGCCTCAATCTAGCAGAAAAAAACAAAGGGTTAGAACGGTCATTTAAAACAGTTGTTGATAAAGAAATATATACTGAACTAAGAAAAGAGTTTGAGATCTATGATGGAGAATAGAATATATCAGATGATAGCCCTTTGCCAAAAAGCAAGAAAGCTTGTAGCGGGTGAGTTTGCAGCTAAGCAAGCGGTTTTGCAAAAGATAGCTTTACTGGTGATTGTTGCAGAAGACGCTTCAGACAATACAAAAAAACTATTTAAAGACAAGTGCGCCTACAGGAGTATTCCTTGTATAGAATGGGGCACTAAGGAACAGCTTGGAAAGATTTTGGGAAAGGAAATGAGAGCGGTGATAAGCATAACAGATGGGAATTTCGCAGCTAAAATAAATGAAATGTTAAGCAATATCCAATAAATACTTGGAGGTGGATTTATGTCTAAAGTAAGAGTATATGAAGTAGCTAAACAATTAGATATAAGCAGTAAAAATATAATGGACAAATTAAAGGAATATGGTTTTGAAGTACATAGCCATATGAGTACTTTAGAAGATAACGAAGCAGCATTGATTATGAATTATTACAAAGAAGTAAACAAACAGACAGAAAATAAACCGCAAGAAGTAACACCACAAGAAAATCCAAAAAAAGTAGTAGAAAAAAATTCTAATAAAAGGCATGGTGACATCATAGAAACGAAAAATAACACTCCTCAACCTATCATAGAACAAACTGCTCCAATAGAGCAAGAAATAAAGGAAGTAAAAATCATTCAAGTAGCAACATCAATCGCCATCAAAGATTTAGCTCAAAAGCTAGAAGTCAGTTCAACAGAAATCATCAAACGTTTGATGAAAAAAGGCAGAATTGTTTCAATTAATCAAGAGATAGATTTTGATTTAGCAGCCAAGGTTGCAGAAGAATTTGACGTTTTGATAGAAGCAGAAGAAGAAAGAGATTTAATGGAGGAAGTATTTGGTGAAGTGCAGGATGATGAAGAACAACTGGTTGAAAAACCTCCTGTAGTAGTTGTTATGGGACATGTAGACCATGGTAAAACTTCTTTGCTGGATGCCATACGCTCAACCAGTGTAACAGCCAAAGAGGCAGGGGGCATTACCCAGCATATCGGAGCATCATCCATTAGTGTAAATGGTAAAAAAATTACTTTTCTGGATACTCCAGGGCATGAAGCTTTTACAGCAATGCGTATGAGAGGTGCACAAGTTACAGATATTGCGATTCTTGTAGTAGCAGCAGATGATGGGGTTATGCCTCAAACGATTGAAGCTATTAATCATGCTAAGGCAGCTAATGTACAAATTATCGTTGCAATGAATAAAATGGACAAACAAGGGGCAAACCCAGATAGAGTAAAACAAGAACTTGCTGATCAAGGACTTCTTGTAGAGGATTGGGGCGGGGACATCATATGTGTACCTGTATCAGCTATTAAAAGAGAAGGACTCGACACCTTGTTAGAAATGGTATTATTGGTGGCAGAAATGTCAGACCTTAAAGCAAATCCTAACAGGAAATCAAGGGGAACCATCATAGAAGCACAACTTGATAAAGGTAGAGGTCCAGTAGCTACAGTGCTTATACAAAGCGGTACATTAAAAATTGGAGATCCCATTGTGGCAGGGGTAGCTTATGGAAGAATCAGGGCAATGGTAGATGATAAGGGAAGAGCCGTGAAAAAAGCTGGTCCGTCTACACCAGTGGAGATTCTTGGATTATCTGAAGTGCCAACAGCAGGGGATATGTTTTATGTATCAAACAGTGATAAGCAGGCAAGGCAAGTTGCTGAAAAAATTAAGGCACAAGGAAGAGTACAGCTCATAGGACAAACACCACAAAAGGTGTCATTAGATGATTTGTTTACTCAAATTCAAGAAGGTAAGATGAAGGAATTAAATATTGTTATCAAAGCAGATGTTCAGGGATCTGTTGAAGCTGTCCGTCAAAGTCTTGAACGTTTAAGTAATGATGAAGTCCGAATCAGAACACTTCATGGTGGGGTAGGAACTATTACAGAATCAGATGTTATGTTGGCCTCTGCATCAGGAGCTATTATCATTGGTTTTAATGTAAGACCAGAAGCGGCTACAAAAGCTATTGCAGACGCAGAGCAGGTAGATATTAGATTATATCGTGTCATCTATAATGCCATAGAAGATATTAAAGCGGCTATGAAAGGCATGCTAGATCCAGAATACGTTGAAAAAGTTATTGGTCATGCACTGATTAGACAAACTTTTAAGGTCTCAGGTGTAGGGACAGTAGGCGGGGCTTATGTGGTGGATGGAAAGATTGTTAGGAATGCAGGAGTACGTATTATACGTGACGGTATTGTTGTATATGAGGGACACCTCACTTCACTTAAAAGGTTTAAAGATGATGCAAAAGAAGTTAACACCAATTATGAGTGTGGTGTTATGTTTGAAAGGTTTAATGATTTAAAGGAAGACGATACTGTAGAAGCCTTTGTTATGCAAGAGATTCCTAGATAATGAAGAGATGCATTTGAAAAGAGAGGGATAAAATATGTCAGCTCAAAGAATGACTAGAATTAATGAAGAAATAAAAAAAGAATTAGCGCAGCTTGTGAGTTATGAAATAAAAGACCCAAGAGTAAGTGATGCAATTGTTAGTATAGTGGCAGTGGAGACAACAAATGACCTTAAAACGTCAAAAGTATACATCAGTGTTTTACAGGGCAACAAAAAGGAAGATGTCATAAATGG
The DNA here is from genome assembly GCA_029256345.1 of Clostridia bacterium. Lineage (GTDB taxonomy): Bacteria > Bacillota > Clostridia > Lachnospirales > Cellulosilyticaceae > FMMP01. Next base: position 5,808 of record JAQSYC010000029.1, read on the forward strand.
ACTTAATGCAGCACATGGATTTCTAAGAAAAGAGGTTGCCAGAAGAATCAATCTTAGAAATACGCCGGAGTTTATCTTTAAACTCGATGAGTCTATAGAATATGGTATGCATATGTCAAAAATGATACAAGATGTGATGAAAGCCAGTGATAAAGCATGATAAAAGAGATAATAGATGTAGTGAAGCACTCTCAGCATATTCTATTGGCAGCACATGTAAGTCCCGATGGGGATGCAATGGGCGCGTTAGTTGGCATGGCCAATATATGCAGTTTTTTAGAGATTCCTTATACAGTACTTGTAGAACAAGTACCTGAGGAATATGCTTTTATCACACAAAACATCTGTATTAAAGATCAGTTTGAAGGAGTCTACGATACTGTTATTAGTTTGGATTGTGGAGATGTAGCTAGACTTGGAAAGTACAGAGCATATTTTGAAAGAGCCAAAACAACGATTAATATAGACCATCATGAGACGAACAATGGGTTTGCTAAATATAATTATGTCAAAAAAGACGCCTCTTCTACATGTGAATTGATATTTAACATCATTGAATTGGCACAGATACCACTCACACAAAGTATCGTTCAGGCTATTTATACAGGGCTGGTGACTGATACGGGTGGTTTTATGCACTCTTGTACTCAGCCAAGTACGCACATTGCTGTAGCCAAACTGCTTACAGTTCCCTTTGACTTTAGTACTATTTATTATAAGCTTATTCATCAAAAGACAGAGAAGACCATAGGTCTTCAAAGCATGGCAGTGAGCCACTTAACTAAACTTTGCGATGGAAAAGTCTTTTTATCCTATATTACAGAGAAAGATTTAGAGGCCTATCAGGCATCCAGAGAAGATGCAAGCAGTATAGTCACCTATATCAAAAATATAATAGGATGTGAAGTGGCAGTATTTATTTACCCGAGTAAAGAAGTAGGGTCCTATAAAATAAGTTTAAGGAGCAATGCCCCTTACAATGTAGCAGAATTTGCTGCACACTTTAATGGTGGTGGGCACATAAGGGCAGCGGGAGCTACTATTGAGGGGACATTAGAAGCAGTAGTGGAAAAAGTTAAAGATCATCTTAAATTTTGATAATGAGGGACAACAAATGCATTCGAGGAAGGATTCAGCATGTTTAATGGCATTATAAATATTTATAAAGAAAAAGGTTATACATCCCATGATGTTGTCGCAAAAGCCAGAAGAATACTATCAGAAAAAAGGATTGGACACACAGGCACGTTGGATCCACAGGCAGAAGGGGTGTTGCCGTTGTGTATTGGACAAGCAACGAAAGTGGTTCAGTACATCACGGATGCCGATAAGTGTTATGAGGCAGAAGTGATACTAGGAGCTTATACGACCACGGAAGACCAGACAGGTGAAGTTGTAGAGACATTTGATGTTAAGGTGACAAAGGAAGAAGTCGAGCAAGCTGTTGCTTCATTTAAGGGCACATATCATCAAATACCTCCCATGTACTCGGCTATTAAAATAAATGGTGTTAGGTTATATGAACTGGCCAGAAAAGGCATCATTGTTGAAAGGCCAAAAAGAGAAGTTAAGATTTATGACTGTAAAATAATAAGCTGGCTTACAGAAAAAAAGTTTAAAATACAAGTTCATTGCTCAAAAGGCACCTATATTAGAACGCTTTGTACAGATATAGGGCAAAAGCTAGGCTGTGGTGCTTATATGGGTGATTTACTAAGGACTAAGGCGGGGATGTTTACTTTAGAAAATAGTATTTCATTAGGTGAATTAGAAGCTGATAAACAACATATCATGCACTATCTTTATCCATTGGAAGATATTTTCTCGCAGTATCCTAAAGTGTATATTAAAAGTACAGCGAGTAAACGACTTTGTAATGGTAACAAACTTGTGGCAGACGATTTTTTTGATTTAGAAGTTAAGACTAATCAGGAATTTATCAGGGTATATGATAGCAGTGGACACTTTATGGCACTTTATAGATTTGACAGACAGGATAATGACTTTAAAGTAGAAAAGATGTTTAATAATCAATAAAACCCAGCTCCTTTTATGTGATAAAATAAGGAGCTTTTTGTTGGCAGTAATTGCTGCACTTTCTAAAACATTATAGACAGATATAGTCTTTAGGGTATAATATAAAATGAATAAAGAATAAGTATTAAGAGGTGTATGGGATGCAATATATTTATGGAACAACAAACATAGAACAAACAGAAAATAGTATAGTTGTTCTAGGGAATTTTGATGGCGTTCATATTGGTCACCAAAAATTGTTTGAACTGGCAAGAGAGAAAGCAAATCAAGACAAACTGCAGACAATTGTTTTTTCTTTTTATCCCCATCCTAGCTGGATTATTGGAAAGGCACCAAAGGCACTTTTAATGTCAAGAAAAGATAAACAAGAAGCCATTAACGAACTCCAGATGGATAAACTGATTGAATATCCGTTTACAAAGGAGTTTGCAGCAATACCTCCGGAAAGATTCTTTCTAGACATTTTAATGAATCAATTAAAAGCTAAGATCATTATAATAGGCAGCAACTATTATTTTGGAAAGGGCAAGGAAGGCAATCAAGAGTATCTCTATCAATTGGGAAAAAGGTATCATATTGCAGTACATGTGGTTGATACTGTTAAAATAGATGGGAAAATTGTATCGAGTTCAACTATTAGGGATCTTATTGTTGAAGGAAACATTGAAACGGCTAATAAGATGTTAGGTCACCCCTATAGTGTTATAGGAGAAGTCGTAAAGGGAAAAATGTTAGGAAGAACAATAGGTTTTCCTACGATTAACATTGAAACGGAAGAAGATAGGATTTATCCTCCTAAAGGAGTCTATGCGACCCAAGTTGAAGTATATAATAAAACGTATTGGGGAATGACTAACATAGGCTATAATCCCACTGTAAACGGAACCAGAAAAATGATTGAAACCCATTTATTTGATTTTAATGAGCAGTTGTATAGCCATGCAGTTAAAATTCGTTTTTATAGCTATATCAGGCAAGAGCAAAAGTTTAGTAGTCTGCAAGTATTAACTGAACAGATACAAAAAGATAAAAAGCAAGTTTTAATGTTTTTTGAATCTCAGGGAAAGACAGAATCTCAGGGAAAGTAGTTTACAAAAATAAGCAATGTATGCTATACTATTAGGTGTTGTATACCGTTACTCAGACACTGGAAGCTCCGACCGTATCTTAGTAATAGGTGTTACTTAAATTAAAGGAGGTCAATCACATGACAAAAGAACGTAAACAAGAATTAATCGAGAAATATGGAAGAGCTGCTCAAGATACAGGTTCTCCAGAAGTACAAATTGCTTTGTTAACTGAAAGAATTAATCACTTAACAGATCACTTACGTATGCACAAAAAAGATCATCATTCACGCCGTGGGCTGTTAATGATGGTAGGTAAAAGAAGAGGTCTTTTAGATTATCTTATTAAAACAGATATTGAAAGATACCGTACAATTATTGCGGAACTTGGCATTAGAAAATAATTTAAAGGGTGGAGTATTCCGCCCTTTTTTGCAAACCAACTAAAGTATAGAAGAGAAATTATGTTTTTGTGCAATGTTATAAGTATCTTAAAGATAAGGTATCTATAAGATTGCGCAACAGAAGTTTCTCTTCGTACGACGATAATTATTGAGAGAGGAACAACAAATATGGTAAAAAATTATTCAATGACATTGGCTGGGAGAACGCTTTCAGTCGAAATAGGTAAAGTAGCTGAGCTGGCAAGTGCAGCAGCTATGGTAAGTTATGGGGAGACAGTTATTTTAGCCACTGTTGTAGCCAGTGATGAGCCAAGAGAGGGAATAGACTTTTTCCCTTTAAATGTTAACTACGAGGAAAAGTTTTATGCAGTTGGGAAGATACCTGGTGGATTTATAAAAAGAGAAGGTAGACCTTCAGAAAGATCTATTCTGACATCAAGAGTGATTGACAGACCGTTAAGACCATTGTTTCCAAAGGACTATCGTAATGATGTCGTGCTTACAACCACTGTTTTATCTGTTGACCCCGAGTGTAGTCCAGAGGTAACGGCTATGATCGCAGCGTCACTTGTAATAGATATTTCGGAAATACCTTTTAAAGGACCTGTTGGTTCAGTACAAGTAGGGTATGTAGACGGAGAATTTGTGATTAATCCCAATATGGAAGAAAGAACAAAATCCATGCTTGCCCTTACAGTTTCTTCAACCAGTGAAAAAGTCATGATGATTGAAGCTGGAGCAGATGAGTTAGACGATGAGATTATGTATGAAGCGATTATGAAAGGTCATGAGGCAAATCAAGAAGTTGTTGCCTTTATTGAAAGTATTAAAGCGGACTGCGGGAAAGAAAAACGAGAAGATTATGCCAAATTTGGCGTACCAACAGATATTTACGCTGAGATTACCTCAGTAATCGGTGATACTGAGATGGAAGAAGCAGTATTTACAGATGATAAGCAAACTAGAGAAAAGCAACTAAAGACTTTAAAAAGTAAAGTGATTGAAAAATTAACACAAGAAGGTAAAGAAGAACAGCTTACCCACTTAGAAGATGCTTTTTATCTTTTTGAGAAAAAAACAGTACGTCGTATGATATTAAAAGAATCAAAACGTCCTGATGGCCGTACGTTAGAAGAAATCAGACATTTAGCTGCGGAAGTAGATTTGCTTCCAAGAGCTCATGGAACTGGCTTATTTACAAGGGGCCAAACACAGGTGCTGACGATCACGACATTAGGTTCTCTATCAGACACACAGGTATTAGATGGACTAGATGAACTTGAAGTATCAAAAAGATATATGCACCACTATAATTTCCCGCCGTATTCTGTAGGAGAAGCGAGAGCCCCTAGAGCCCCTGGAAGAAGAGAGATTGGACATGGGGCATTGGCAGAAAGAGCATTACTTCCAGTATTACCTAGTGAACAAGAGTTTCCTTATGCTATCAGATTGGTATCTGAAGTCTTAAGTTCAAATGGATCAACTTCTCAGGCAAGTATATGCGGTTCTACTTTGTCACTTATGGCAGCAGGTGTGCCGATTAAAGCCCCTGTAGCAGGTATCTCAGTTGGGCTTGTAACAGGGGATACTGAGGATGAATTTGTTCTTTTAACAGATATTCAAGGATTAGAAGACTTCTTTGGAGATATGGACTTTAAAGTAGGTGGAACCCATAAAGGGATAACAGCGATACAGATGGATATGAAAATACAAGGACTTACACCTGCAATCATTAAAGGTGCTTTAGAACAAACTAAAAAAGCAAGATTTTATATATTAGATGAAGTTATGCTGAAAGCGATTGATAAGCCACGTCAGGAATTATCCCCTTATGCACCAGTTATCACTCAGATTATGATTGATCCAGAGAAAATCAGTGAAGTGATTGGGCCTAAAGGGAAAATGATTAATAGAATTATTGATGAAACGGGTGTCAAAATTGATATAGAAGATGATGGCAGAGTCTTTATTTGTGGTAATGATGCTGAAAAGGCTAACAGAGCGATTAAAATGATAGAGGGCATAGCCAAACCAGTAGAAGAAGGTCAAGTTTTCACAGGAAAAGTAGTTAAACTAATGAATTTTGGTGCGTTTGTAGAACTTGTACCAGGTAAAGAAGGTTTAGTGCATATTTCTCAGTTTTCTCATGATAGAGTGGCAAAAGTAGAGGATGCTGTAGCCATTGGAGACCAGATAGAGGTAAAAGTTATAGAAATAGATAAGCAAGGCAGAATTAATCTATCGAGAAAAGCGCTTCTTCCTAAGCCAGAAAAAGCAAACCAAGACGAATAAATCAAATGGAGAGGTATCTATAATGTCATTATAGATACCTCTGTAGTTGTAGTGTTTTTAGAGGGGATTTTGACTGTATGTATAAAAAGGTAGAGAATAGTATATATGCGGGTTTTATAGTGGGATGGTTTATTGGGTCTCAAATTCTGGTAATGGGGATGCTCAAACTTTTCATCGCAAATAGCGGACTGTTTTTAGAGTATTATAATCAGCATATGTATAAGCTTAACTTAGGGGTTCAGATTATCTGTATAGTGGGTTTTTTGTTAGTAGATTTTTATAATGATAAGAGCAAGTGTTTTTGTGAATATAAAGATTGGCAAAATAAAAAGATAATAAAGTATATGTTCTATGGGATTGGGTTTTGGTTGCTATCAACGATGGTAAATGGCGTACTGATTGGGTTCTTCTCAGATTATTCTTCAAAAATACAAACCTTATTTATGAATGATGAAAAGGTAGCAAGGTTTATGGTGCTTGTTATTTTTGCACCTTTAGTTGAAGAGTATGTTTTTAGAGGGAAGCTGCAGAGTTGTCTTAA
>JAQSYC010000313.1 GCA_029256345.1 Clostridia bacterium
CTACTATTTGTAACTTACTGAAAATGTACTCCTATTATTTCTTATTTCTGAAAAAGAATCAAACCTTTTTTACACTTTTTTCAAATAAAAGATCATCTACGTAAAATTTTTTTTCGTTCGATGAGTTCGACCATTAGTTCATGCGGTTCTGAGATTAATGACTAGATACTGCAAATTAGATTTGTGGGCACTAGCAGTTGTTTCGTATATGGAAGGCTAAGTTCCACAATGTATAATAGTTATATTTTTTTCTATACCTTCTATTCTTCTGAAGTCGATAAATCATTATAATCATTTCAAAAGGTCAGCTAAATAAGGAGCAACCTTAGATGGTACAAATTCAATAAATGCATAGTTGGCAATTCCATTAATTAAAAACGGATCATGTTTTGATATTTTTTGAGCTTCATCTAATGTAGTATCCATTAATATTACTCCGCCCGTTCGTGGGTTTCTTCTGCCTGAAGCGATGAATTTTTGCTCTCGATAGTAGTTGTCCAGGTAGCTATTATGTGGTTGCAGATATTTTTCAACTTCTTGAATGGGTTTTACATAGGTAAGGATTGATATAATCATTGATAATTCCTCCATTTAATTTCATATTTGAAACCAGATTTCTTATATGGTATAAATAATATAAATATTATTTTTCACACTGTCAAGGGAGGTCAAATATGGAAAAACAGGAGCCTCATGTGCCTTCCGTCGCTTCTTCTTTAGAAATTATGGAATGGCTAGCGAAGGATGAAAATAAAAACGCAACACTCACTGAGATATCCAGTAGGTTGCATTTGAGTAAAAGCACATGTTTGCGCATTTTGAAAACCCTGACGATGAAAGGCTATCTGACCTATAATACAACCTCAAAAAAATATAGCTTAGGTTATTCTTTAATCCCATTAGGGACAAGAGCCCAGGAAATCAACGACTCTATTGGAAAAATGATTGCTTATTTGCCTAAGGTGGCTGAAGATACAGGAGTAACAGCAGTCCTGGTTAAAAGGATTAATGACAAATTAATGTATGTAGCCAAACAAGAACCGCCACAAAAGGTACGGCTCACCGTGACAGTTGGAGACACCTTCCCCATAAATGTCGGCGCACTGGGCAAATGCTTTCTTGCCTATTTAGATGTGGCAACCAGACAAGATCTATTAAATAAGATGACGAAAAATGGCATGCTGCCAAGGTATACGGAAAACTCATTATCTGACCCAGCAACCCTGTTAGAGCAGATTGAGCGTATCCGCGATGAAGGAATTGCACAAAGCAACGGAGAATATAATGCCGGCATAATGGCTATTGCCTGCCCTATTTTTGATGCACAAAATAAGATTATTCTTGCTCTCGGAGGTTTCATGCCCAATCCGCCTCAGGCTAAAGAAGAGATGGAGCTCTTACAAAACATGATAAAGTGCCACGCAAGTAAGATGTCGGAACTGGGCTTGTAGGACTCATAACTGAATGATGCACAAAAAAAGTTCTTTACAGCGGGCTATTGCCCATTCAGTAAAGAACTTTTTCTTGACCGCAGTCAGCATCATGATCCAATTCTTAGTCCTAGTTTTTTCCCTTTATCATCTTCATGATATGATTCAACGCGGGCAGATGCTTATTTTTGCTTTTACAGGCTATATAAATGGTATTTTTAACGTTTAACTCCTCTAATATAACCTTGGCTTTTCCTTTATCCATAGAATGATTGAGTATATAAGTTGGGATTAAACTGATTCCGTCGCCATTTTCAATAGCCTTTAACATTAAGTGCAGATTAGGAATGACATGAATAGGCTGAATCATTGGGCGTTTTTTAAAATGCACCCTCCAAAATCTTCTGATGATCGGCAAGTCCAGGCCATAGCTGATCCAGTCCTGCGATGCAAGCCATTTTTCGCTGAGCTTTAAATCGTCATTTGGCGATACTTCCAATTGTTTTGGTGCGGCAATGACAAATTCCTCATCGCATAATTTCGTATAGTCTATTCCTGGTGTTTGGTACTTCTGTGAAGTAATAATGATATCTACTTTATCTTCCTTCAATAATTCCAACAATTGGTCGGCTGTTCCAAAGTAAGAAACGGTACCTGCGTTATACTCTTGAAGCTGATGCAGAATATTTTCAGAAAAGTACTCAATGGCAGATCCGATTCTGATGATCGAAAGCGTTGGCAAAGAAGCGGCCTTGAAACTTAAGGTAGCTTCCTCTAAGGATTCGACAAGAGGGGCCAGCTGTGAATACAATGCCTTTCCTCGTTCAGTTGGCACCATTTTTCTTGCCGTTCTTATGAACAACGGCTCCCCAACCTCGGCTTCTAGGGCAGCTAAATGCTGGCTCATTGCCGGTTGTGTCATGATGCGGGATTTGGCAGCTTCAGACACCGAATTATATTTATATATGTACGTAAAACTTCGATACCATTCAAAATCCACCAAAGTGTCAAATCACCTCTTTTTTTAATAAGACATTAGAGATTCTGAGCCAATCTGCTATCGTCATTTTCGCTTTCTTGGAAATCCATTTTCATACTGCTTAGGTATATCTGCTTCTTTATTTAATTTTACTGCAGCTTCCAGTGTCCAATAAGGATTTCGTAACATTCCT
>JAQSYC010000030.1 GCA_029256345.1 Clostridia bacterium
CAGCAGAGAGGTATAGTCACCGGAGCCATCTTGAGCAATAATTATCATTTTTCAAGTCCTTTCTAATTAGAATAATTGTATACTTATAGAACCTATCATACCTCTTGAATAGGCTATATGACTATATGTAATTTGTATCTGATAGCAACATATGTAAAAAACATGATAAAAGAACAACTTTTCGTATGGTAATTTATCGTTAAAAACTATAAGATTTAAGTTATAAAGATATTAAAGGAGGGAAGAACAATTCAAGAAATCATTAATTTTTACTTAAAGAATTATCAGCACTACAAATCAGGCTGGAATTATGAAGATGGTTGCATTTTAAAAGGGGCATTGGATTTATATTTAGTAACTCAAGATAATGCTTATTTTAAATTTATTTATGACTATTGTTTCGAAGCTGTTACTGAAGGAGGAGAAATTAGAGGTTATAAGAAAGAGGACTACAATTTAGACAATATTAATACTGGAAAAATACTTTTATATCTTTATAAGCACACCGGTGAAAAGAAGTTTGATGAAGCTATTCGTTGTCTTTATGCACAATTAAAGGAGCAGCCAAGAACTACAAATGGGGGCTTCTGGCACAAAGGTATCTATCCTAACCAGGTGTGGCTAGATGGTCTTTATATGGCAATGCCCTTTTATACAGAAGCTGAAAACATGTACCATATGGAAGGTAGTTACCAAGATATTACCCAGCAGATTTTACAAGTTAAAAGCTTAATGAAAGATGAAAAAAGTGGGTTATATTACCACGGATATGATGACAGCCGACAAGAACAGTGGGCAGACAGTGTAACTGGACTTTCACAATGTTTTTGGGGAAGAGCCATAGGGTGGTTAGCAATGGCACTGATAGATACATTGGAATTACTGCCGGATAGTGAAAGCGAAAAAGGAAAAGTCGCGAGTATGTATAAGGAATTAATGGATGCTGTTTTGAATTATCAAGAGGAAGAAAGTGGTATGTGGTATCAAGTAATGGATCAGAAAGATAGGCCAGATAATTATCTTGAGACATCATCAACTATGATGTTTGCCTATAGTCTTCTAAAGGGAGCAAGGCTGGGATATCTTAGAGAAAATCATAGAGAAAGAGGCATGAGGGCATTTAAAGGGAATTTGGAGAAGTATCTCCAAAAAGATGAGGATGGGTTTGCAATAGGTGGTATGTGCAGTGTAGCTGGATTAGGAAATACACCTTATAGAGATGGCAGTTATGGGTATTATATCTCGGAAAGGATTGTTTCCAATGATCATAAAGGGTTGGGCGCAGCATTTATGGCCTATAGTGAAATACTTAGAGTTTAAAATTAATTACTTAATGACTAGGGAGGGTATAGTATGAAAAAAGTATTAGCAATGTCACTAGCAACATGTTTATTAGCAAGTTCAATGGTAGGGTGTGCGGGCAATAAGCCAGATCCAGCAGCAGAAACTAAAAGTGCAGAGCCAGCAGTGCAAGCAGAGGAACCCAAAAAAGAAGAAGCACCAGAAGAGGTAGAACTTAGAATCTCTTGGTGGGGTGGGGACGATAGACATGTTCCGACTTTAGACGCTATTAAAAAGTTTGAAGAACTTAATCCACATATTAAAGTTAAATCTGAATATGGCGGCTGGGATGGCCATACAGAAAAAATTAATACACAGATTGCAGGCAATACAGCAACAGACATTATTCAAGTTAACTATGACTGGTTAAACCGTTTATCAAGAGAAGGAAATGGGTTTTATGATCTTGAAAAATTAAGCGAGACCATAAAACTGGATAATTATACCGAGGGAGATTTAGCTTTCGGAAGAAGAAATGGTATTTTAAATGCGATTCCTGTATCAACAACTGGCAGAAGTATCTTTTATAATAAAACAACTTTTGATAAATTTGGTGCGGCGCTCCCTACGACATGGGATGAACTTTTAGCTTCTGCTGAGAAATTCAGTGAAAAAGGTTATTATCCATTTGACCTCGATAATGGAGCTGGTTTTACAACTTGGTACATGGTTCTTGCTTATATGCAACAAAAAACAGGCAGAAACTATATTAATGAAGATGGTACACTTGGATTCACAGAAGCAGATATTAAAGAGGGCTTAGAATTCTACAAACTATTAGAAGATAAAAAAGTTATTAGGACAGTAGAAGAAAGAACAAATGAAGCAGGAACAACACCACTTTACCAGACGCCAAGCTGGATCGACGGCCGAGTAGCAGGGGTATTAGAATGGGGAAGTTCAGTTGGTAAATATGAACAGCCATTGGTTGAAAAAGGTCAAGAGTTAGTTCTTGGGGAACTGCCAATACTTACAGATGCAAAAATGACTGGTTGGTTCGTTAAACCTTCTCTTATGTTCGCTATTAATAAGGATACAAAATATCCAGAAGAATCAGCTAAATTATTAGATTTCTTGTTAAATGATCCAGAAGCAGCAGTTATACTTGGTACATCAAGGGGTATTCCTTCAAGTAAAGCAGCCGTAGAAGCACTCAAATCAGCAGATATGCTAAAAGGTATAGCTTTTGATGCAACACAACAGATTCTTGGTGCTAATCCAACACTTATCAGTCCTTTTACTGAGAATGCTAAATTAAAAGAGATCTACACAAGAACAGTAGAAAATGTTTCTTATGGTAAAGGTACTATTGAAGAAATCGCTAAAACGATGCATGCTGAGCTGACAGCAGAGCTTGCAAACTTGACAAAATAAAAGGCATCTATAACTTATAGAGCAAGGATAACTTGCTCTATAAGATAAAAGAGGAGGGCAGTAGTGAAAAAGACAAACATAACAAACTATAAAAAAGAGAGTTGGATTGGACTTTTATATATCACCCCTTGGATTATTGGATTTTTAGTATTCACCATGTATCCGATTGTAGCATCATTTTACCTCAGTTTTACAGACTATGATCTGCTGAATGCGCCGATTATGGTGGGAATCGATAATTTTAAAAAAATATTTGGGGATAAAGAATTTTTAAAAGCATTAGGGGTTACAGGTAAATATGTTTTCATCGTTGTACCGCTTAAATTAGCCTTTTCTTTATTTGTAGCCTTTATATTAAATATGAGTCTTAAGGGGATTAACTTTTTTAGAACAGCGTATTATATTCCATCTATTTTAGGGTCAAATGTGGCGATAGCTATCTTGTGGAAATTTATATTTTCTACAGATGGACTTGTTAATCAGGTATTAGCTGTGATGAATATAGCACCTGTAAGTTGGTTTGGACAGCCTACCCCCGCATTGTTCACCATTGCACTACTTAGGGTATGGGAATTTGGTTCTACAATGGTTATTTTTCTAGCAGCGCTTAAAGAGGTTCCAGGAGATTTATATGAGGCAGCTTCAGTAGACGGCTCCAATAAATTCAGGAATTTTTTCAATATAACGATACCTATTATAACACCTGTTATTTTCTTTAACTTTATTATGCAGCTTATTCATGCTTTCCAGGAATTCAATGCACCTTATTTGGTGACAAGCGGAGGGCCGATGAAAGGAACTTATTTGCTGCCTATGCTTATTTATGACCATACTTTTAAATACTATAACATGGGCTATGCCAGTGCAATGTCATGGATTTTATTTATTATTATCATGACCTTTACATTGATTACCTTTAGAAGCTCCAAATATTGGGTATTTTATAATGACAATGGAGGTGAATCCTAATGAGTGAGCTAGAAATAAGAGAAGCGGCAGAATACAAGAGACAACGTAAAAATAAAATTAGGAAACACACAAAAACATTGGGTCTTTATATGATTTTAGTGGTTGTGGCGATTTTTATGATGTATCCTATCATATGGCTTGTTGGGGCATCCTTTAAAAGTAATGCTGATATTTTTACCTCCATATGGTTTATGCCTAAGGCATTTGATTTTGCCCCCTATATTCAAGGGTGGAAAACAGGTACTGAGTACACCATGGGACATTATTTCATTAATACCTTTGAAATAGTTATTCCTAAAGTTATTTTTACAGTGATATCGGTAACGCTTACATCCTATGGATTTGCAAGGTTTAATTTTCCCTTCAAAAAGATATGTTTTGCAATTTTGATTGGTACGCTGCTGCTGCCAAATATCATTTTAAGGATTCCGAGTTATATGATGTGGAGAACTTTTGGTTTATTAGATACTTATGTACCATTGGTTTTACCGTCGCTTTTTGCAGTAGATGCTTTTTTTGTATTCATGCTCATACAGTTTTTAAGAAGTATTCCTAAAGACTTAGATGAGTCAGCAAAGATAGATGGCTGCAGTACGATTAAAACACTTTTGTATATACTTGTGCCTGTATTAAAGCCAGCGATTATTTCGGTAGGATTATTTACATTTATGTGGACAATGAATGACTTTATGGGACCACTGATTTTTATATCATCAGTTGAAAAATATCCTTTAACAATTGCTTTGAAAATGTCGATGGATGCAACAGGTGGTGCATTTGACTGGAATAAAGTCATAGCTATGTCATTGCTTGGACTTATTCCATCTATTTTAGTATTCTTCTCAGCACAGAAGTATTTTATCGAAGGTATAAGCACAAGTGGTATAAAGGGCTAAGGAGGAGATTACTATCATATTATGGCATGCAATAAGTATAACTGCTACCACTATAACAATTGAATTAGAGAGCGAGACTTGTTATTTTTCAAAAGAAAAGTATTTTTTATATGTTAACGATGTCTATGTAAAGCCGATTACAACCAATGTTTTTACCCTTCATGATCTTCAGCCAGATAAGGCTTATGAAGTGAAAGTTATGACAGAAAACAAAGCGCACGAAGGGACAGAGGTTATAAGGACAGCTTATGAATCGGCTCTATTGAACATAAGAGATTTTGGTGCGTTAGGAGATGGCGTGCATCTGGATACAGCAGCTATACAAGCCGCCATTGCGGCAGCTCCGAAAGGAGCTCGGGTGGTGCTGCCCAAAGGGGTTTACAGGTCAACACCTATTTTTCTTAAAAGTCATATGACACTAGAATTACAAGAGGGTGCCGTTCTTTTAGGACACGAAGAAAGAGAAGCCTATGGGATGTTACCAAGTAAAATAGCTGTGGCAGCTCAAGATACATCCCATTATTTATCTTTTTGGGAGGGAGAACCGGCCAAGTCATATGCTAGTTTGTTGACTGGCATTGATTTAGAAGATGTAAGAATAGTAGGGCAAGGCATTGTAGATGCCAATGCCCAAAAAGGCACTTGGTGGATTGATCCAAGAATCAAAAGAGGGGCATGGCGTCCAAGAACTATATACCTTGTCAATTGCCACAATATTTTAGTAGAAGGTATTACAATCAGAAATTCGCCTTCATGGACGGTTCACCCTGTGAGATGTAGTCATATTCAATTTTTAAATCTTTCCCTGCAAAACCCTAAAGAGTCCCCCAATACGGATGGCATTGATCCAGAATCTTGTCAGCACATACATATTATTGGTGTTGAGTTTTCTTTAGGGGATGATTGTATAGCTATTAAATCTGGCAAATATGTATTGCCCCAAAAGGAACTTGTCCCAAGTGAAAATATAAGAATTAGAAATTGTATGATGGCCTATGGGCATGGTGCAGTTGTCATCGGCAGTGAGGTATCTGGCGGTGTTAGAAATGTAGTGGTTGAAAATTGCTTTTTTAAAGACACTGACAGAGGAATTAGGATCAAAACAAGGCGAGGAAGAGGCAGTACAGCCATTATTGATCAAATATATGTAAAAAATATAAAAATGGATGGGGTACTTACTCCTTTTACAATTAATTCATTTTATTTTTGTGACAGCGACGGCAAAACAGAATATGTCTGGAGCAAAGAAAAGCTCCCTAAAGATGAAAGAACACCATTTATAGGGACACTTGTATTTGAGAATATTGAGTGCATTAATACAGAAGTATGTGCAGGATTTATCTATGGTCTGCCGGAAGAAAATATAAGAAGCCTTGAGTTTAAAAATGTTAAAATTGAATATAAAAAAGAAGCCGTTCCGGATTATCCAGAAATGTTAAGTTTTCAGAAAAAACTTGTGAAAGCCGGCTTCATTTTTAAGAATGTCATTCGGTTAAGACTAGAAGATGTAGAAGTAATAGAATCTATGGGACAGTCAATAGATATAGAAAATGTAGAGGACTACTTAATGGAGTAATATTTTTTGTATTGCTGAGGAGAAAGCCCTGTTACAAGCTTAAAGGTTCTACTAAAATGAGAACTACTTGAAAAACCAACTTTTTCGGCTATGTCAGCAATCTTAGTCTGAGATTTTTCAAGTAGTTCTTTTGCTTCCCTAATTCTTAGACTGTTGATGTATTCGACGATAGAAAGATTGGTAGATTTTTTGAAGATTTTACTAAGATAAAAAGGACTGATATAGAACTGTTCAGCAATGGAGGTAAGGGTCAGCGGTTCGCTGTAATTTAAACTGATATATTTGAGGATTTTATCTACTTTGGGGTTAATGATTTGGTGGGATTCATATTCCTTGTCTTCTAGGGTCTGAATATACTCTTTAATCATAATGAGAAGCTCACATAAAAGTACTTCGAGCAGGACTCTGTTAGCTTCAGGATCTTTTGAACCTACTTCTACAAGTCTGTTTAATATATTTTCAATGATTAATTTATATTTAAAGGATAGGGGCAATACGGTAAATTTAGTTTTGAAAATAGAAGTTAAATCTAATTCTTTGATATGGGCAGAAAAGTCTTCAATAAAATTCTTGCTGAAGTTAATTACAATACGGCTGTGTGGAACTTCGCCCATATTAGCTGTTTTATGAACAGCATCTGCATCAATCAGCACCAAGTTGCCAGCGTTTACTAAATAAATAGAATCATCAATAAAATATTTTCGGGTACCTTCAGTCAAATAATAAACTTCATATTTTTTATGCATATGAAAAAAGTCCATATTATAGATGTTGCGCTTTTGTGTTTTATCTATAAAAAAGTCATAATGTGGTGCAAATACAGCTTGCTTTATCATAGGGGCCCCCTTTAATACTATCTGTTTTATATTTTATACATCCCATCAAAGTTGAAGCTTTTTTTCCATAGCCAAGAGCACATCATAAGGTATTTGGAGATCACCATAACCGATGCCTATATCAAGACCAGGTTTGTTGTCACCGTGAAAATCGCTGCCGCCAGTGGGGAAAAGCCTAAAGGTTATACAAAGGGATAATAAACTTGCAACCTCTTCCTTGCTGTGGGTGGCGTAAAGCGTTTCTAAACCGTCTAGACCATCAGAAGTGAGTTTTTTTAATAAGGCATACAACTGGCTATTGTTAAGGTCATAGAGATAAGGATGAGCAAGCACGGCTAATCCGCCAACGCGGTGGATGGTATCAATACATTCTTCAGGTGTAAAATGTGATCTTTTAACATAACAGGGTTTGCCTTTGCCAAGGTATTTTTGAAAGGCTTCTGAGCGGGATTTGACATAACCCTTTTTATATAAAGCGGCGGCAAAATGAGCTCTTGTAAAAACAGTCTGTGAAGAACTATCTGAAACAAGATCCTGAGCGGTAATGGGAAATCCTAATTTATTTAATTTTTCTAACATAAGCATGTTACGTTGTTTGCGGCTTTCTATAAGTCTGCTTAATTGACCTAGCAGCAGGGGGTGATGACTGTCAATATAGTAACCCAAAATATGAATTTCTTGGTCACCGTATTCAGCAGAGAACTCAATACCAGGAATAACCATAAGATCAATCAGGTTGCCTTGATGGGTACAAGCTTCTATGCCGGCTACTGTATCGTGATCGGTAAGCGCAATGGCACTTAGTCCTTTGTGCTTAGCGTAAAGAGCTAGTTTATCCGGAGAAAGGGTACCGTCAGAAATATTAGAATGAACGTGCAAATCAATTAGTTTCATAAGTTTTCCTCCTTTATACTATTATTTTATCATACTTATCCATAAATGCACGTAAAATATTAGTAACTATCATTAAGAAGGAGGGAAAGAGGGATGTCAAAATATAAATCGAAAAGTAAACAAGAGATAGAGATGCCACAAGCAGTGCTTGCAATGCTTAAGGCCAATGTAATGGCTTATGTGGTTACTGCCATTTTTATTTTGTTAGGCTCCATTATCCTTACATATACCAATGCTTCAGCAGCCGTTGAAAACTGGATTGTGTTTATAGGTATTATTGTATCGGCGTTTTTAGCAGGCTTTGATACTGCAAAAGTGAATACAAGAAATGGATATAAATGGGGAGCTATAGGCGGGTCGTTATACTTTATATTGTTTTTGGTTTTTGGGACGCTTATTAACAGATTAAAAGCTTTAGCGCCTTCCATGGTTTTCATGATAGCGTTAGTTGTATTAGTAAGCAGTACAGTGGCTGGCATGATTTCAGTTAATTACGAAAAATAGCCTTTGAAGTTGTTTGCAAACCTAAGAACATATGGTATAATAAAACAGGTTTGTAATCAGGAGGGAGAATGTTATCATGAAACATATTAAAACATTAAATACTAAAAACTTACCATGCAGTGCAAAAAAAGGTGGATGCGGAGAATGCCAAACATCGTGTCAATCAGCTTGTAAAACATCTTGTACTGTAGGAAATCAAGCTTGCGAAAAATAATTTTGCTTGCCGCAGTGACTTCTGGTCGCTGCTTTTATTTTGGAAAAGAAAGGGTGATGGCATGATCCATAAATTTAAATTTGAGAACTCCAATATTGTTATGGATATACATAGCGGGAGTATTCACATACTAGATGATATAGCTTATGAAATAGTGGATGATGTACCTATATTAACTCAAGATGCTATCCTGCAAAAATATGCTGAGCGTTTCACAAAAGAGGAGATTGATGAGGCTATAGAAGAACTGAATCAGCTTAAGCGAGATGAAATGCTCTATACTGGCGATATCTATGAAACCTTTGTACCAGCATTTCTAGAAAGAGAGCCTGTGGTTAAAGCACTTTGTCTTCATGTGGCCCATGACTGTAATCTGGCCTGTAAGTATTGCTTTGCAGGAGAAGGAGAATACCACGGAGAACGGGGTATGATGAGCCTTGAAGTAGGCAAACAGGCTGTAGATTTCATTATTCAAAACTCTAAGCATAGAAAGAATATAGAAATCGATTTCTTTGGGGGAGAACCTCTGATGAATTTTGAGGTTGTAAAAGGTGTTGTAGACTATGCAAGACTTAGAGAAAAAGAAACCGGCAAGCATTTTAGATTTACGATGACAACAAATGGCGTTTTATTAAGTGATGAGATCATTGATTATCTTAATGAGAATATGCATAATGTTGTTTTAAGTCTAGATGGCAGGCCAGAGGTCAATGACCTTATGCGTCCTACACCTAACGGAAAAGGAAGTTATGAGATCATTTTGCCTAAGTTCAAGAAATTAGTAGAAAAAAGACAGGGCAAGCAGTATTATTTAAGAGGTACATTTACCCATCATAACCTTGATTTTTCGGAAGATGTAAAGCATATGACAGAAGCTGGGTTTAAAGAAGTTTCTGTTGAACCCGTCGTTGCACCCAATCATATGCACTATGCCCTTCAAGAAGCAGATGTCTCTAAAATATGCCAAGAGTATGAAGAACTGGCAAAATATATGATTGAAACAACTAAGCAAAATAAGAGTTTTAATTTCTTTCATTTTATGATTGATTTAGAGGGGGGCCCTTGTGTGCATAAAAGACTTGCAGGTTGTGGTTCTGGAACGGAGTACTTAGCCGTTACACCGAATGGGGATTTGTATCCCTGTCACCAATTTGTAGGGATGCCGGAGTTCAAAATGGGGCATGTTGTAGAAGGCGTGTCAAATGTTGAAATGAGAGAAAAATTTGAAAAATGCAATGTATACAGTAAAGAGTCTTGTAAAAGTTGTTGGGCAAAACTCCACTGTAGTGGTGGATGTGCTGCGAATTCTTATAACTTCCACGGGGACATCCATTCAGTTTATGAAATAGGCTGTGAGCTTCAGAAAAAACGGTTGGAGTGTGCTATTGGTATCAAAGCAGAACTATTATAAGCAAAAAATGTAACAAAAACAACATAATGTGTGTTTTTAATTGACTATGTTTTGTAGTAATTATATAATCAATTTAATGTGAGTTCAAAGAAGGAGTATAAGGAGGAAAGACGATGAAAGGCAAAAATACTAAGCTTAAAAGTATCTTTCTTTTCATACTGATGCTGATAGTAATAGCTGGAGCTGCGTATCTGGCTTATAGTGCAAGTATGAATGTTGGAAAGGCACAGAAAACAACTGAAGTTGAACAGGTGGAACAAACACCAGAAGAAGCAACAGAAGTAGAAGGGCAAGCAGCAGAAGCAGAAGGACAAGAAGCAGAGGGTGATAGTGAAGAAGCAGCTGTTCCAGAAGTAAAGAAAGCACAAAATACTATTAAATTAGGGTTAGATCTTCAAGGGGGCGTTAACATTGTTTATGAGCCAAAACTTGATAGAAAACCTACAGGTGACGAAATGTCAGCTGCTCGTACAATGATTCAAAAAAGATTAGATGCTAAAGGTTATACAGAAGCAGAGGTTTCACTAGAAGGCAATGATAGGATAAGGGTTGATATCCCTGGAGTAGAAGACCCTCAAAAAGCTATAGAAGAAATCGGAGCAGCGGGGATGCTCAAATTTTTAGATCAGGAAGGCAAAGAAATTGTTACAGGTAAAGATGTAACAAAAGCAACACCTCAAGGAACATCACAAAACGGAGCAACACAAGTTGTTGTAAGTGTAGAAATGAATGAAGCTGGAACCAAATTGTTTTCCGACTTTACTAAAAATAATATAGGACAACCTATCTTTATTATGTTAGATGAGACGTTGCTAAGTTATGCAACAATCAATGATCATATTTTAGATGGCAAAGGGATGATTACTGGTAACTTCACACCAGAGGAAGCCAAAGAGCTTGCAGAGGGTATCAATGCAGGAGCACTGCCATTTACACTTGACCCGGTTAACTCCAATGGTATAGGACCGAAGCTTGGAATGGATTCACTTAATACAAGCTTAAAGGCGGGTGCTATAGGATTTATCATTATTCTTATATTTATGGTTGCATTTTACAGAATCTGTGGTATTGCAGCAGATCTTGCCCTTATTTTTTATATCTCACTTGTTATTTTGATATTAAGTGCAATGGGAGCAACGCTTACACTGCCAGGTATTGCAGGTATTCTCCTTTCAGTAGGTATGGCAGTTGATGCAAACGTTATTATTTTCGTGCGTATTAAGGAAGAACTGGTTTTAGGCAGGAGTGTTCCAGCAGCTGTTGATGCTGGATTTAATAAGGCATTTAGTGCTATTTTAGATGGTAATGTTACAACACTTATAGCGGCAGCAGTTCTTTATATATTTGGAACAGGACTTATTAAGAGTTTTGCAACGACATTAGGTATTGGTATAGTGGTATCTATGTTTACAGCTATTGTTATAACACGTATGCTTCTTAAAGCGTTTATTAGTATGAGAATCAAAAATCCAGCATTGTATGCTGCTGTTAAAAAAGCACAGTAAGGAGGCCAAAACAATGAAATTTATAGAAAACAGAAAAAAATTCTTTATTTTATCCATAGTTGTTATACTCATTGGGCTACTTACCATGTGTTATAACGCTGTAACAGGAAAAGGCGCTTTTAATCAAGATGTAGAATTTACAGGTGGATCAATTGTACAGATCAATATAGAACGGGAATTGACCGTTGATATAAAAAATGAATTAACTCAGATAGTAAAGGATGTAACCGGAGATGAAGTGCCACGTATTGCCGCAGCTGGGAATACAGGTGTTATCATTACAATCAAACGAACAGACGTTGATACAAGAGCGAAGTTGTTTGATGAGGTTAAGGCAAAATACAATTTAAAAGACGAAGTGCCTCTGAAAGATGCAGATGTCTCCGCATCTATCAGTGATGAAATCAAATTGGGTGCCTTAGAAGCTGTTGTAGTAGGGATTATTCTGATATTGATTTATATCACCTATCGTTTCAAAGACTTTAGATTTGGAATGAGTGCAATCATTGCTTTAGCCCATGATGTACTGGTGATGCTGGCAGTTTATGCAGTATTTAGAGTGCCACTCAATAATTCATTTATAGCGGCGATG
>JAQSYC010000314.1 GCA_029256345.1 Clostridia bacterium
TGTTTTTCCACAGAAAGAGCTGCTAGTACAGAGGGAACGTAACAGTCTTCATCGATTTCTTGATCATAGTGGTTTTGCAATTCATCATAGGCATCTGATGTGGCGGATATTAACTCAGGTTCTAGAGGATACTCCATTAAAGCTTTTTTGGAAGCTTTTCTTTTGAAGTTAGCAGCGGTATATTTAGCAGTTTGAAAGATAAAACCTGCTTTATTTGGGTGGTTGGCTACTTCATCGATGCGATGATAGACAAGGGTAAAAACTTCTTGAGTCAAGTCCTTGGCATCTTCTAAATCCCTGATTGCGTAGTAAAGATATTTGAGCACCTTTTCATGATAATCCTGACATAATTCTACAAACAAGCGATTTTTATTTTTGTTATTTAAATAAGGCAAATAGAGACCCCCCTTCTACTTTAACTATGTACGGATTTGCAAAATGTAACATCTCATAAGATGAAAATTTAAGTTGACAATGGCTTTAAGCAATGTTAAATTAGAAAATAAGAAAATCGGTTAGATTCCGAAGCCGACAGTATAGTCTGGATGAAAGAAGACAATAACATAAGTTTATACCTTTTAATGGATATTTTAAAAGAAAAAATATTTTTTATCAATATTTTTCGTATAAAATAAAAACTTTTGTATAGAGATGTAAGAGCCCCGAAGAGATTCGGGGCTTTTTCTTTTTTTAGGATGTAATTTTAGGAGCTGTTGGTAACAATAGCGTTAAGGTGGTGGTGAAATGGAGAGTAAATACATGCAAAGGGCTTTAGAATTGGCTGAAAAAGGAGTGGGATTTGTCAATCCAAATCCTCTAGTAG
Organism: Clostridia bacterium; assembly: GCA_029256345.1. Taxonomy (GTDB): domain Bacteria; phylum Bacillota; class Clostridia; order Lachnospirales; family Cellulosilyticaceae; genus FMMP01. The sequence goes on from JAQSYC010000314.1 coordinate 824, forward strand.
GTGCTGTTATTGTTAAAAACAATAAAATGATAGGAGAAGGTTTTCATGCAGTCTACGGAGGACCTCATGCTGAGATTAATGCCTTTAAGGATGCGGCATTTAAAAATAATGCTGAGGCTGTGAAGGGGGCAACGCTTTATGTCACATTGGAGCCTTGTTCCCACTATGGGAAGACGCCGCCCTGTGCTCATGCAATTGTTGAAAGGGGGATAGGCAAGGTTGTTGTAGCCATGGAAGACCCCAATCCAGAGGTGGCTGGAAGAGGTATTGATATTTTGAGGCAGCATGGCATAGAGGTTGTAACAGGGGTTTTAGAACAAGAAAGCAGACAGCAAAATGAAATTTTTTTAAAATACATCACTACAAATCTACCGTTTTGTATTTTAAAAACAGCTATGACCTTGGACGGTAAGACAGCCACCCAATCTGGAGATTCAAAATGGATTACCAGTGAAGGGGCAAGGGCTTATGTGCATCAGGTAAGACATAGGGTAGCTGGCATAATGGTTGGAATAGGCACAATTATCCAAGATGACCCACTACTTAACACAAGGCTTGAGGAAGGGGGAGGCAGTGATCCCATAAGAATTATTGCGGATAGCCATGCCAAAATCCCTTTGGAATCAAAGGTGTTAAACATAAGTTCAAAGGCACAGACTATCATTGTAACCACTGAATTTGCAGAAAAAGAAAAACTCAAAAAGCTAAAAGATAAAGGTGCTGAGATCATTGTAACACCCCTCATAAATAAAGGAGTAGACCTAAAATATTTAATGAAAAAACTAGGCGAAAGGAAAATTGACAGTGTGCTTTTAGAAGGAGGCAGTACACTTAACTATTCTGCTCTTGAAGCAAGGATTATCGACAAGATCAATATCTTTATTGCCCCTAAGCTCATAGGGGGAAGAGAGGCGAAAACACCAATTGGAGGTGTTGGAAAAATGTTGATGAAGGATGCAGTTTCAGTAAAGGATATTAACATAAGAAGTTTTGAGCCAGATATGATGATCGAAGGGTATCTAAGAAGGGAGGAATGACGAGAAATGTTTACAGGACTGGTGGAAGAAGTAGGCGTGGTTGAGTCTGTTGTTAAAGGACCACAATCCGCCAAAATGACTATTCGGGCAAAGGAAGTACTAAGTGAGGTAAATCTTGGAGACAGTATAAGTACAAATGGTGTATGCCTGACAGTTAAGGGTTTTACAGCCCATAGCTTTCAAGTAGACATTATGGGGGAGACGATGAGAAGCAGTGGTCTTAACCTGCTGGCAGTAGGAGATACGGTCAACCTCGAAAGGGCACTGCGTCTGGGAGACAGACTGGGAGGACATCTTGTAAGCGGACATATAGATGGGACTGGAGTCATCAAAGATTACAAAAAGGAAGATCATGCAGTATGGATTACGATAGCAACCAAGCCGCAGCTATTAAGGTATATTGTTCGAAAGGGCTCTATTGCTATAGATGGCATCAGTTTAACAGTAGCATCCGTTGACGAACAAATATTTAAAGTGTCTATTATCCCTCATACTAAAGAGGTGACAACACTTTTACACAAGAAAATAGGCGCAGTAGTTAACCTAGAATGTGATATGGTGGCTAAATACATTGAAAAATTGTGTGGGTGTACGAGTGAAATCATTGAGAAAAAAGATATAGATATGAATTTTTTAAGAGAACACGGGTTTGCATCATTCTAAAAGGAGGATAAAAATGTATTCATTTAACACTGTAGAAGAGGCAATACAAGATATTAAAGAAGGCAAAATAATAGTAGTTGTTGATGATGAAGACAGAGAAAATGAAGGGGATCTTTTGATGGCAGCTGAGAAAGTTACCCCGGAAGCCATTAATTTTATGGCTAAGTATGGCAGAGGTCTTATTTGTATGCCGGTTATAGGAGAAAGACTAGAAGAGCTAGGTATCCATGCTATGGTTAATAGGAATACGGACTCACATCAGACAGCGTTTACCCTGTCTATTGATGCAGCGGAGACAGAGACGGGGATATCGGCTCATGAAAGAGCAGTAACCGTCCAGAAAGTGCTTGACCCTCAGGCAACAGATAAAGATTTTAAAAGACCTGGACATATGTTTCCGCTAGAGTCTAAAAA
>JAQSYC010000031.1 GCA_029256345.1 Clostridia bacterium
GATAAGGCGCTTCTTCAAATCAATAGTCAAACCTTTATTCAGCGTATCTTAGAGGTATTTCAAAGTGTATTTGAAGAAGTGATTATTCTTTCAAATAACCCTGAGATTTATAAGGATAGCCAGGTTCAAGTTGTGCCAGATCTCATTAAGGATAAAGGGCCTTTAGGTGGACTGTATACGGGACTGATGAAGGCTAAGCATCACCACTGTGTTATTGCAGCCTGCGATATGCCTTTTATCAACCTACAGGTTACAAGCTATCTGGCTGGACTGAGAGGGTATCAGGCGGTAGTCCCCTATGTCAAAGAGAATTACCACCCCTTATTCGCCGCCTATGCTAGGGACTGTCTGCCTATTATTGAGAAGCAGATAGTTAAGGAAAAGCTAAAGATGGTAGATTTCATCAAGAAAATAGATACTAAAATTTTATATGAAAAGGAACTGTTACCACTTGACCCAAAGCTCAGTTGTTTCATCAATATTAATACCCGTGAGGAATATAAGCAGTTTATGTAATATAAAAGTCAAAAAAGTGTTGACATAGTAAACCACTAGGAATACAATGATATAAATTGAATGGACTTATCCAGAGTGGTAGGGGAATAGAAATTTAGAGATGATTTGAGGGATGGGAAATGAAAAAGCTACTTATTATTAAAACCGGAACAATTGGTCAATTTATACAAGATAAATTTGGGGATTTTGAGAACTTAATCTGTAGTCAATTGGAGATATCTTTAGATCAGGCGATGGTGGTACCAGTCTATGAAGGTGCCCTATTACCAGATTGTTTAGATTCAATATCTTCAGTCATTATAACAGGTTCAAAGGCAATGGTAACAGATGCTCTGGCTTGGACTAAATATGTTAGTAAGTGGCTTTTAGAATTATCCCAAAAAGATATTCCCATTCTGGGGATCTGCTATGGGCATCAGCTGTTGGCACATGCATTAGGAGGGGTCGTGGACTATCATCCTAAAGGAGAAGAATACGGGGATACCTTGGTGCAACTTACCGATGAGAGTAAGGAAGATAAACTTTTTGGAGGACTTCCCTCTGATATTAGAGCGTATGTAGCCCACGCTCAAACAGTCAAACAAGTTCCATCGGAGGCAGTTGTTTTGGCCAAAAACGCTTTTGAGCAGCACCACGCTTTACGTTTTAAGGATAATGTTTGGGGTGTCCAGTTCCATCCTGAGTTTACAGCTGATCTTTTAAAGGAGTACATGGAACTTGGAAGAGAGCGGATTACAAACCAAGGTTATGATGTAGACCAGTTACTCTATACAGCACAAAATCACGGTTACGGTAAAATGCTTTTAAGGAGATTTGTGGAACTGTAAATAAAAAAAATTTATTTATAAAAAATTCAAAACAATATTGACATAGTAAACCAATAGGATTACAATGATATAAATTAAATATTCTTATCCAGAGAGGTGGAGGGACTGACCCGATGATACCCGGCAACCGTCAAAGTGATTTGACAAGGTGCTAATTTCAGCAGGTAAATCCTGGTAGATAAGATGCGGAAAAAACCCTCATCTTTAGAAGAGGGTTTTTTGTTTAATGAAGAGATTTGGAGAAGCTGCTTATGTATAACGACAATAAAATCTATTTTAGTTGACCATAAAAATGGAGACTAAAGAAATTTTCACTTAGTGAGAATTTTTTTAGTCTCCATTTTTTAAATTTAAATAATGAATACTATTATTTAAAGTCAAAAAATACAGATTTTATCCAAGAACATGAGATGTGTGAAGGCGTGAATGAATATGAGCAGACTATGTTTAATGTCTTTTCAGAGAAATCAGATAAGGCTAAAAACAAAGAAAGGAGATGAAAAATGATAACTATATCCAATCTCAGTAAAGAATACAATACCCCTTATGGTAAGATAACCGCACTCAAGAATGTTAATTTAAAGATATCAAGAGGAGATATTTATGGAATCATTGGATTTAGCGGGGCGGGTAAATCAACCCTAATAAGATGTATCAATCGTCTTGAAGAACCAGATTCGGGCAAGATAGAGATTGATAATCTGGATATAACAGTTCTCGATAAAAACAAACTTAATGAGTCAAGGAAAAAAATAGGTATGATATTTCAGCAATTTAATCTCTTGGATTCACGGACAGTATTTGATAATATAGCCTTTCCTCTTGAAATCGACAAAGTTCCTCAAAGAGAAATTAAAAAGAGAGTAGAAGAAATTTTAGAACTTGTAGAACTTACAGACAAAAAGGATGCCTATCCTTCACAGCTCAGTGGCGGGCAAAAACAAAGGGTGGGGATAGCAAGAGCTCTTGCGAACAAGCCAGATATTTTATTAAGCGATGAAGCGACATCAGCATTAGATCCACTCACTACATTTTCTATACTGGAGCTCCTTAAAGATATCAATAAAAAGTTAAAAATCACTATTATCCTTATCACCCATGAATTAGATGTTATTCGATATCTTTGCAGAAATACTGCAGTGATAGAGCAAGGAGAAATTATAGAAAGTGGCAAGACCGAAGAATTGTTTTTGAATCCAAAAAGTGAAACACTTAGAAAATTTATAGAAATTATATCAGGTTTTGAAAGAAAGAGTCCAAGGGATATAGGTGAGGTCATATGAGTGAAGATTTAATAGAGATATTATCGAAGGGGTTAGCACAAACAATATACATGGTATTAGTAACAGCAGTCATTTCTAATTTTTTAGGATTTTTACTGGGGATTACTATGGCGATAACGGATAAAGGGCATATATGGCAGCATCTAAAGGCCAACAAGATTTTAGGAACAATGATAAATATTGTGAGATCCGTACCAGAAATCATTCTTATTGTAGTATTAATACCAGTAACAAGAATCATTATAGGTACTTCATTAGGCACCACAGCCACCATAGTTCCTTTAACTATAGGGGTAACACCTTATCTGGCAAGAGTGTATGAAAGTGCTCTTAGAACAGTTGAAAGAGGTAAAATCGAAGCCGCCCATGCTATGGGGGCTAACGAGTGGCAGATAGTATTTAAAGTCATTGTCCCAGAAGCTTTACCTGCTATTGTAAGAGGTATGACACTTGGTATGATTTCTATTATAGGAGTTACTGCGGTGGCAGGGGCAACTGGAGCGGGAGGACTTGGGGACCTGGCAATCAGGTATGGTTATCAAAGGTATAGAACAGATGTATTATTTGGAACTGTAATACTTATTATTTTATTAGTACAGTGGGTACAATTTTTAGGTGATTTTATAGCAAGGTCTATTAATAAAAAAAGATATAAATTTGAATAGTGAAAGGGGAAAATAAAATGAAATCTAAATGGAAACTAGTCATTGCAGGTATTACAACAGCGCTTTTAATCGGAGGATGCGGTGCTAAGACGGCAGAACAGCCAGCAGCTGCAGCTGCGCCAGCGCCAGCGGCAAGTACTGCTGTTTCACAGGAGAAGGCAGCACCGGAAGAAGTAACAATAAAAGTATTAGCAGATATTACACCTCACGCAGAGATACTTGAACATATTAAGCCGGCTTTAAAAGAACAAGGGGTTAACCTTGAAATTCTAACAGACGTGGCGCAGCAAAACGAAGCGGTTAGAGATAAAGAAGCAGATGCCAATTATTTTCAGCACCTGCCATACCTTGAGTCTATAGCTGAAGAGATAAAGTTTGACTATGCAGTATTAGCATCTGTTCATGTAGAACCTATAGGATTTTATTCAACAAAAATAAAGTCAATTGAGGAACTCAAAGATGGTGCTAAAATATTAATTACTAACGATCCTTCCAATGAGTATCGTATGTTGGTACTTCTTGAAAGTAAGGGGCTAATCAAACTCAAAGAAGGTATTAGTGATTATAGAGCTACACCCAAAGATATCGTAGAGAATCCTAAGAATTTAGAGTTTATTGAAGTAGATGCAGGACTTCTTACGCGCAACCTTCCAGAAGTCGACGGAGCTATCATTAATACCAATAGGGTGTTGGAAGCTAAAATAGATCCTAATACAGCTTTATTTAGAGAAGACGCAAAGTCACCTTATGCCAATTTAGTGATAGTAAGAAAAGGTGAGGAAAATAGACCAGAGCTTCAAAAACTTAAAGAAGCATTACTTACAGAAGATGTTAAAAAATTCATTACAGAGAAATATGGTGTTGCTGTAGTTCCCGTATTTTAAAAGCAGTTTTATCCACATAGTTGATGACTTAGTATGTAATCATAAGGAGGGACAGATTTGGCAAATATTAATATACAGGCACCGGAGGTAAGTATCCGAGAGGTCAGACTTGGTTCAATTACTGGGTTTAACGGAACAGCAAAACAGTTAGTAGGCTGTGCCCACAACGGAGAACTTAGAGATTCTTCGAGAAGCTTTAGCCAGTGTATGGGATGCAGTTCAGGAAATGCATTGTGTCAGTTAGCAATGATTACAGATGCTGTGGTTGTAAATCATGCACCTGTAGGCTGTGGAGGAGATTTTTTTGGCTATAATTTCGTATACAGAGTGGGGCAGATGGAAAGAGACTTAAAACCTGCCATCGGAAGATATTTTAATACAAATATAGAAGAAAATGATACTGTTTTTGGAGGTATTCAAAAGCTCGAAAGTACAGTAAGAGAGGCTTATGAACGGGTTCAGCCTAAAGCCATTTTTATAACCACTTCTTGTGCCTCGGGGATTATAGGCGATGATGTAGAAAGCCTAGCCAATGCACTCTCAGAAGATTTGGGTATACCAGTTGTTGGATGCTTTTGTGAAGGATTTAAGTCTAAAATATGGACTACAGGCTTTGATTCTGCCTACCATTCAATCATCAGAAGTATTGTAAAACCACCGAGAAAGAAAAGCAATAAAGTGAACATTATTAATTTTTGGGGCAGTCATATATTTGATGAACTGCTCCAAGAACTTGGTTATGAAGCGCAATATATTATTCCGTTTTCTACAGTAGCAGATCTTGAGTATATCTCTGAGGCAGCGGCAACTATTCAGATTTGCCCTACACTAGGGACTTATTTAGGAGCAGCACTTGAAGAGGTTTATGGTGTTACAGAAATAAAAGCACCACCGGCCTACGGTTTGGCTGGAACAGATATATGGCTTAGAGATTTAGGAAGAATTTTGCACCGTGAAGAAGAAGTGGAGGAAATCATAAAAAGAGAACATGAGCGGATTATGCCAGAGCTTGAGGCGTATCGTAAAAAATTAAAGGGAAAAACAGCTTATCTTACAGCAGGAGCAGCCCATGGTCATGCGATTATTGCACTATTGAGGGAACTTGGACTTGAGGTACAGGGGGCTGCTATCTTCCATCATGACCCGATTTATGATAATGGAGATCGAGCATCAGATGCACTGGCTCAAGATGTGGCACTTTATGGAGATATAAAAAATTATAATGTTTGTAATAAGCAGGCCTATGAGCTTGTCAATATTTTAAATAAAGTAAGACCAGACATTATGATAGCAAGACATGGAGGCATGACGCTCTGGGGGGCAAAACTTGGAGTGCCAACCTTACTTATAGGAGATGAGCAGTTTGGTTTTGGATATCAAGGGATACTGAATTATGCTGAAAGAATGATTGAAACGCTTGACAATAAGGAGTTTGTGACAAATCTTGCAAAGCATAGTACGATGCCTTATACAAAATGGTGGCTAGAGCAAGATCCCTTTACCTTTTTAGGAGGTGACACGCATGTCCAGAATTATTGAGCAGCCTAGATACTCCTGTGCGTTAGGTGCCCAGCAAACAGTAGTAGCGATTAAAAAAGCAGTACCGATTCTTCACTCAGGTCCAGGATGCAGTGGAAAGATAAGTTCCCTTATAGGGCAAGGAGAGGGGTATGCCGGCGGAAACACGATTCCTTGTACTAATGCCAGTGAATCAGAGATTGTTTTTGGAGGAGAAGATAAATTAAGACAGGTTATAGAGGGAGCCTTTAAGGTTATCGACGCAGAGTTGTATGTAGTTCTTTCCGGATGTACATCAGATATTGTAGGAGATGATATAGGGAATGTAACTGGTTTTTATCAGAAACAGGGAAAACCTATTGTGTATGCAGAAACAGGTGGCTTTAAAAGTAACAATTATGTAAGTCACGATGAAGTTATCAAGGCGATTATTGACCAATATGTTGATTTGTTTTCTTCTAAAGCAGAGCCACAAACAGGTTTAGTGAATGTTTTTGCATCTGTTCCTTATCAAGACCCCTATTGGAACGGTAACTTAGAAGAAATCAAACGGATTTTGGAAGGTATAGGACTTAAAGTTAACATTCTTTTTGGAGCTGAATCAGAGGGGGTTGAGGAATGGAAAACAATACCTCATGCTCAGTTCAATATTGTAGCAAGTGCATGGGTAGGCCTTGGTGCTGCGGAGCATCTGAAAGAAAAGTATGACACACCGTATGTTCATTTTCCTTATTTACCTATTGGAGGGATAGAGACCTCGAAATTTTTAAGACAGATAGGAGAGTTTGGCCATTTAGATAAAAATAAAGTAGAATCATTTATAAAAAAAGAAGAAGAAAAATTTTATGCTCATCTAGAGAGAACAGCGGACTTTATGCTGGAATTTAGATATGGATTGCCAAGAAGGTTTTATACTATTTTGGACGCCAGCTACGCTATTGGCTTTTCAAAATTTTTATTAAATGAACTAGGAGTTGTTCCAGCTAAACAGTATATTATTGATGATACACCAGAGTCCTATAGAGAAAATATTATAGAAGAATTTGAAAAAATATCAGAGTTCAGATCGGCAGAGGTTCATTTTGCTATAGATGGCGGTGCAATTCAAGAGGAGATACGAAAAGACCCTCAAAAAAATAGAGCACTGATTTTGGGGAGTGGATGGGAAAGGGATTTGGCATCTGACATAAAGGCAGATTTACTTATTGTTAGTGCACCCATAACTTATAGACTTGTTCTAAATTGCGGTTACGCAGGCTATAACGGTGGTCTTCGTGCGATAGAAGATATATATGACAGAGTACTTGACACTTACTGGTAAAGAGATAAATAGAAAGGCCGACTAGTAAACTAGAGGCTGCATCTAAGAATTTTGAGATGCAGTCTTTTGTTATAAACAAAAAGGAAGGGGCGGAAATAATGGCAGAGGTAAGTCTAGGTTTTGACACGATTAAAGTAAGAGGAGGATATGACCCCAAAGATCATAACTATGCAGTGTCTGTTCCCATTTATCAGACAGCATCCTATGAACTGGGAGATACGGAAAGGTTTGAAAGAATAAGAAGCTTTTCGGAGTCAGGTTTCTTATATACGAGAATTGGCAATCCAACGGTTGATGTTTTGGAACAGCGGATTGCGGCTTTAGATGGAGGGAGAGCAGCAATCGCTGTGGCATCAGGGATGGCAGCTATTACTTATTCACTTTTAAACATCGCTGAAGGAGGGGGGCGGATTTTAACGACCCATCAGCTTTATGGAGGGACAGTAGATCATTTCAAAGAATTGTTCCCCAAATTTGGCATAGCTGTTGATAAAGTGGAGAATCCAGACGATATTGAGAGCTTTCGAAAAGCCATTAAAGAGGATACCAAAGTCATCTATATTGAATCCATCAGTAATCCAAATGCTATTGTAGCAGATATAGAAGCTATAGCCAATCTGGCTCATGAATATGATATTCCTTTAGTAGTTGATAATACGTTTGCAACGCCCTATCTCCTAAACCCACTTAAATATGGAGCAGATATTGTAGTATATTCTGCGACAAAAGCCATTGGGGGGCACGGTAATGTTATAGCTGGAGTTATTGTTGAGGGGGGTACCTATAACTGGTCAAATGGAAAGTATCCACAGTTTACGGCAAAACACTATCTGCTAAGAGATGCTGAAGGTAATGAAAGAAGTTTTGCTGAGGCGGCCCCAGGGGCTCCATTTGTAACAAGAATAAGAATGAACTATTTGGCATATTTTGGGGCAGTACTGAGTCCTTTTGATGCATACCTTGTTTTACTAGGGTTAGAAACACTCTCAGAAAGAATTCAAAAACAAGTTGCGAATACAGAAAAAATTATTAGATACCTTGAAAAAGAAGAAAAGGTACTTTGGATTAAGCATCCTTCAGCAGAAGGAAGTCCTTATAAAGAACTGGCAGCTAAATATTTACCAAAAGGAGCTGGAGGTGTATTCTCTTTTGGCATCAAAGGCAGTGAAACACAGATAGATACATTTATTAATTCAGTTAAACTGTTCAGCTATCAGGCAAATGTGGGGGATGCCAGATCTCTGATTGTAAATCCACCTAAAATAACCCATGGGGAATTAAGTCCTGACGAACAAAAAGTTGCAGATATTACCTCAGAAACCATAAGACTTTCTATAGGACTTGAAGATGGAGAAGATTTAATTGCTGATTTAAAACAAGCTTTTAATGCAGCCTTTAAATAAATAGAGAGAAAATCAAAAAAGCCGGAGGAATGTATGATGAAATTTATGAAGAAGTTTGCAAGTGTATTAATTTTATTATCATTAAGTTTATCTTTAGCTGCTTGCACAAAAACAGCTGAAACAAAAGGTAATGAAGTGAAAGTGACAGAAGGTAAACCAGAAGAAAAAACAGAGAATACTACCTCAGATGTTTCAACAGTAAAAGAATTTAAGTTTGGTAAAGTTAAAATCCAGGCTTTAGGGGGCGGAGCTTGCGGAGCACCTTCATACATAGCTTTTGAAAAAGGATTCTTTGCAGAAGAAGGCCTGGATGTAGAGCTTGTAAGCGGTAACTTGGATGAATTAAAAACAGGACTGGCAACAGGTGAATTTTTAGTGACAAATGGAGATTTTCAGTGGTTTCCATCTATTCAGCAAGGTCTGGATCTAAGGGTTATAGGAGGATTGCATAAAGGGTGTATCAAGTTAGTAATCCCTCCTAATTCACCAATCAAAACGGCAGCTGATCTTAAAGGAAAGAATATTGGTGTTGACGAGGTGGGGGGAACGCCTATGTCAGTTGCCAGTGTGGTCCTTGCAAATGCAGGGATAGATCCGGAAAAGGGAGTTACCTGGAAGCAGTTTCCGCTGGATCAACTTACTCAAGCGGTAGACAACGGAGAGGTTGATGCATTTGCAGCTTGGGATCCATTTGGTACATTAGCGGTGAAAGAACATGGCTATACAATATTATCAGATATTTCAACTGATCCTATCTTTGCAGATAAAAGTTGTTGTTTTCTTTATTCCACTCAAAAGCAGTTAGAAAAGAATCCAGAAAAAATAGCAGCTATCGCTAGAGCGTATCAGAAAGCAGCTGATTGGATAAGAGATAATCCGGAAGAAACCGCTCAGATAGAAATAGAGAAAAAGTACGTAGCTACAGGGGACAAAGAACTTTTGACAGAATTGATTAGCTCTTACGACTTTGAGTATACAACAGATGCAGCCAGAAGTGATGTGAAATATTTTGCAGAGCAGCTTAGCAAGACGGGATTTGTCAAAAAAGATACAAATGCTGAGGAATTTACAGCACAAGTATACTACGATATTTTAAAGAAATAAGGATTTGAAGATGGAAAGCGATACTATTACACATCAAGAAAAATAGATGAATAGGAGAGTGAAGAGAATGAGTCTAGTGCTGGTAGGTGGGCATGATAAAATGGAGAATGCGTATAAAGGCATAGGTTTAAAATATGGCCAGCAGATTAAGGTCTTTACCCAGCTGCCAGCAAAATTTGATAAAGTGATTGGTTATCCGGATGGTATTATCTTGTTTACTAATACTGTGTCTCATAAAATGGTGCATATTGCGATAAAGGAAGCTAAAAAGAAAAATATTCCTCTAGTGAGATGCCATAACAGCAGTGGCAATTCACTAGAAGGGGTATTAAAGCAGCTAAAAAAAGAATGGGCTTATTAAGGAGTGTGGAATAATTGTCTTCAACCCATAAAATCAGTGAAACAATCAGTGTACAACTTCAAACTAATAAAAAAATTGGGCTATGTAAAGGATTAAATGTGAAAAATAAAAAATTAAAACAATTAGATGAAACAAATTGGAAACCCTATTCTATATTTTGGCAGAATATGCAGGTTTTTATTTATATAGCAGCTTTTATAATCAATCTTATGCTGCCTACTGTTCAAGAAGTTGAAGTGACGATATATAGAATATTTCTTGGTATAGTTATTCTTTTTTTGATTGTTCGCTATAGACTCACATCTTATTCCGAAACAATAAAGGCAAAAAATAATCATGAGGCGCAGCTCTATTTTGCTATAGGCGTTATTATTAGCATTTGGGATATTGTAACAACCAAGTTTAATATATTACCTCTTCCCTTTTTTCCAAGCTTTGCTCAGATTTTACAGGTTATGAGAGAGGATTATATAACGCTGTTGGTAAGTACAGCATATTCCTTGAGACTTTTAGTGATTGGATTTACAGTAGGGACAGTAACGGGGCTTGTGACAGGTATTCTCATTGGATGGTATAAACAATGGAATTATTGGCTTCTTCCTATTATAAAAATAATGGGTGTTATTCCAGCAGTAGCTTGGATTCCGGTACTTATGTTTATATTTCCTTCCAGCTTTTATGCGCAGATTTTTTTAATTGTACTTTGTGTATGGTTTCCAGTAGCTTATATGACTTGTTCGGGCATACAAAATATCCAAAAATCATATTTTGAAGCAGCTAGAACGTTAGGTGCAAATGAAAGCTATTTAGTTTTCAAAATAGCTATTCCGGGAGCGATGCCTTCTATTTTCACAGGGATCTATACGGCGACAGGGGTCTCTTTTGCGACTTTGATTGTTTCAGAAATGATTGGAGCTAAAGCGGGACTTGGGTGGTATATTAACTGGGCAAAGGGTTGGTCAAATTATGCCAAGGTCTATGCCTCTATTATTGTTATGGCAATTATATTTTCCCTAGTCATGGCCGTTATTTATAAAATGAGAGACAAAGTATTAATATGGCAAAAGGGGTTGTTAAAATGACAGTTTTGGAGGAAAAGAGGGCTGGAAAAATCAAGATCAAAGAGGTTCATAGGACCTATACGGACAGCAGTGGGAATGAAATAGAAGCCTTACAGGGTATAAATCTTGAAATTAATCAAGGTGAGTTTGTTTCTCTTATAGGGCCCTCGGGATGTGGGAAGACGACACTTATGCGGCTTATAGCAGGTCTTGATGAACCACAATCAGGCAAACTTTATTTAGATGATGAGGTCATAGCGGGCACAAACTATGAAAGAGGATATGTTTTTCAGCAGGCGAACCTTTTTCCTTGGGAAACGATAGAAAATAATATAGGAGCAGGCTTAAAAGCAAGGAAGATTTTCAAACAGAGGAAAGGTGAAGTGGAGCACTATATTAAGGTGGCAGGTTTGGTAGGGTTTGAGAAATCCTATCCCCATCAGGTATCAGGGGGGATGGCTCAAAGAGCCTCTCTTGTTAGAGCACTTATTAACAATCCTAAGGTGCTTTTGCTGGATGAACCTCTAGGAGCTTTGGATTCCTTTACTCGGTATGATCTGCAAGATAAACTGATCGAGATGTGGCAGGAGAGAAAAACGACAATGATATTAGTGACTCATGATGTGGACGAAGCGGTCTATTTAAGCGATCGAATTGTCATTATGTCTCCTAGGCCAGGGCGTATTGAAGAGGTTGTTGAAGTTAAATTAGAGCGGCCGAGAGCAAGAAATGATGAAAGATTTTTAAAGCTGCGCACTGAAATTCTGGAAAAGCTGCATCTTGTGAGCAACATAAAGCCACCAGACTTTTCCATATAATCATAAATTCCGAATAGAAGTCTAGTCGAGTATTTAATTTATTGTTTTATAAAATTTAAAAAATTTTTCAAAAAAGGTATTGACATAGTAAGGCGATAGGAATACAATGAGATAAATTAAATATTCTTATCCAGAGAGGTGGAGGGACTGGCCCGATGATACCCGGCAGGGGTTTTTGGATGTTACAAATAGTTTGTCGGGTGAAGATGAGAAAACCAAGCGTATTGTTTTCAGCTAGCAAATCATTTTGTAAATAACTAAGTAAAAATTTAATATAAAAATATAAGGAGGAATACAGTTATGGCAGATTGGAGTTTTGACACCTTACAAATTCATGGAGGGCAGGAGGTAGATCCTACCACAAAATCAAGAGCAGTACCTATTTATCAAACATCATCTTATGTTTTTGATAATACAGAACATGCGGCTAATTTATTTGGATTAAAAGAATTAGGTAATATTTATACGCGTATTATGAATCCTACAAATGATGTATTTGAAAAAAGAATTGCATTATTAGAAGGCGGGAAAGCAGCGCTTGCAGTAGCTTCTGGTTCAGCAGCAATCACATACTCTATTTTAAATGTTGCAGGTACAGGGGATGAGATTGTCTCAGCAAGTACTTTATACGGAGGGACTTATAATTTATTTGCAAATACACTGCCAAACTACGGGATTGTGACAAAGTTTGTGAATCCTGATCAAGCAGAGAACTTTGAAGCAGCAATCAATGACAAAACAAAAGCTATCTTTATCGAATCATTAGGTAATCCAAGTATTAATGTGGTAGATATAGAAGCAGTGGCAGCTGTAGCACACAAACATGGTATTCCACTTATTGTGGATAATACTTTTGGTACCCCATACCTCATCAAGCCTATTACATTTGGAGCCGATATTGTTGTTCATTCTGCGACTAAATACATAGGAGGTCATGGAACAAGTATTGGTGGGGTTATCGTTGACGGAGGCAATTTTGATTGGGCTGCTAGCGGTAAATTCAAGGGTTATACAACACCAGATCCAAGCTATAATGGTTTAATTTATGCAGATGCTTTTGGACCTCTTGCATTTATCTTTAAAGCAAGGGTACAGCTTCTTAGAGATACGGGGGCATCCCTCAGTCCATTTAATGCATTCCTTTTCTTACAAGGACTTGAGACATTATCATTAAGAGTAGAAAGACATGTAGAAAACGCAATCAAAATAGCAACGTATCTTCAAAATCATCCTAAAGTATCTTGGGTAGAGCATCCTGGGCTAGAAGGGAATAAATACTACGAATTAGGAAAGAAATATTTTCCAAAAGGTGCAGGAGCCATCTTTACCTTTGGACTCAAGGATAAAGAGACAGCCATTGAGTTCATTAATAAGTTAGAGATTTTCTCACTCCTTGCCAATGTAGCGGATGCTAAATCACTTGTTATTCATCCAGCAAGCACAACCCATGCACAGTTAAATGAAGAACAGCTTAAAGCTGCAGGGGTAAAACCAGAACTTATTCGCTTATCAGTTGGACTTGAAGATGTTAATGACCTTATTGCAGATATTGAAAATGCACTCAATCAAATCTAATTGAATATAATTATCAGTTGACTAGAAAAACTGGAGGCTGACATCTATCCTATAAAACATAGGATAAATGTCAGCCTTTTTTATATGTTTTAATGATTAAATAAAAAGGAGATGTCAAAATGGCTAAAAAAATTAAACAAATTGCAATTTATGGAAAAGGTGGCATTGGTAAATCAACAACAACATCAAATATAAGTGCAGCACTTAGCACTATGGGGTACAAGGTCATGCAATTTGGTTGTGACCCTAAAGGCGATTCAACAAATACGTTGAGGGATGGAAGTTATATTCCAACAGTTTTGGATACACTGCGTGAAAAGAGTAAGGTGAATGCCCGTGATGTTATTTTCGAAGGGTTTAATGGTGTCTATTGTGTAGAAGCAGGGGGGCCGGCTCCAGGAGTTGGTTGTGCAGGAAGGGGTATTATCACAGCAGTTCAGTTATTTAAGCAACAAAGAATATTTGAGGAGTTAGATTTAGATATTGTTATCTATGATGTTTTAGGTGATGTTGTTTGCGGGGGATTTGCTGTACCTGTAAGAGAAGGGATAGCGGAGCATGTTTTTACAGTAACATCATCAGACTTTATGGCTATTTATGCCGCTAACAACTTATTCAAGGGTATTCATAAGTATTCCAAATCAGGAGGAGCACTTCTGGGAGGTGTTATCGCTAACTCTGTTAATGCAGGTTATTCCAAAGAGATTATAGACGATTTTGTTAAACAAACTAATACGCAGGTTATGGAATATGTACCAAGATCAGTAACTGTTACACAAAGTGAGCTTCAAGGAAAAACAACAATAGAGGCAGCACCTCATTCAGAGCAAGCCAAAATCTATAAAGGACTTGCAGAAAAAATAGGCAATCACACAGACTCTAAAACACCTTCTCCGTTAGAAATAGCAGAACTTAGAGAATGGGCAGCCAAATGGGGAGAACATTTATTGAGATTAGAACAACAAAATATACCTCAAGATAAGTTGGCTGTTAATAGTTAAATAGATAAAAAGGAATGGAAGGAGAGAGCATAAATGGCAGAAAAGAGAATTAACCTCAATACACCGGTTGTAGAAAGTCGTGAACAGCGTTTAGGGACTATCATTGCATGGGATGGTAAAGCCTCAGATCTATCTAAAGAATCAGCTTATGCCCGCGGGGGCTGCGGTGGTCAGCAAGATGGTAATGGCTGCAGACTTTGTGAAGCCAGAGGTGCATTTACCCAGGGGTCAGTCTGCAGTGAGCAAATGGTTGAATGTCAGGCAGGGAACGTCAGAGATGCTGTGCTTATTCAGCACTCACCTATCGGTTGTGGTGCAGGTCAGGTCATCTATAATTCAATCTATCGTAATGGGCTGGCTATGCGTAACTTACCAGTGGAGAGCATTCGTATCATTTGTACCAATCTGCAAGAAAGTGATATGGTATTTGGCGGAGTAGAGAAACTGAGACAGTCTGTGCAGGATGCGAAGGAGCGTTACGATCCAAAAGCAATTTTTATCTCCACCTCCTGTGCAACGGGAATTATTGGGGATGACATTGACAGTGTGGCAGCTGAATATGAAGAGGCTTACAACATTCCTGTTATTCCGCTGCACTGCGAAGGGTTTAGATCAAAGCATTGGAGTACCGGATTTGATGCAACCCAGCATGGGATTTTGAGACAAATCGTAAAAAAGAACCCTACAAAGCAAGAGGATTTGGTTAATGTCATTAACCTTTGGGGTTCAGATGTATTTACTCCAATGTTAAAGGAGTTAAATCTTAGAGTTAACTATGTTATTGACCTAGCAAGTGTAGCTGATTTGGAACAGCTTTCAGAGGCAGCAGCAACAGTGGGATTTTGCTATACCTTGTCATCTTATATGGCAGCAGCTTTAGAACAAGAATTTGGTGTACCAGAGATCAAGGCGCCACAGCCCTATGGCTTTGCGGGGACGGATGCTTGGATTCGTGAACTGGCGAGAGTAACACATAGGGAGGAGCTGGCAGAAGCTTATATTGCAAGGGAACATGCGAAAGTTAAACCACGTATAGAGGAACTTCGCACACAACTCAAAGGCATTAAAGGATATGTAGCAACAGGTTCCGCTTATGCCCATGGGCTTATAGCTGTTCTGAGAGAATTGGGTGTTGAAGTAAATGGTTCCTTAGTATTTCATCATGATCCCATCTATGATAGCGGGGATCCAAGGCAAGATTCTCTGGCACATCTGATAGATAACTATGGTGATGTACCGGCTTTTAGTGTAAGTAATCGTCAGCAATACCAATTCTATGGATTGCTTCAAAGGGTAAATCCAGATTTCATCCTTATTCGTCACAATGGATTAGCACCGTTAGCATCACGGTTAGGAATTCCAGCAGCCCCCCTTGGAGATGAGCATATTGCGATAGGGTATGAGGGAATTGTTAACTTGGGAGAGGCCATATTAGATGTCCTCGCTCACAAGAAATTTCATCAGGATTTGGCAGCTCATGTAAAACTTCCTTATAAAAAATGGTGGCTTGAACAGGAGGATCCTTTTATATTATCAAAAGAACCTGATGTGGTGAATGCTTAACAAAACATAAAAATGAAGAGGGGTGAAAAGATTATGTCAAATTCCATTAATCAAATTAGGTATGTGTGTGCTATTGGAGCTATGTACACAGCCTCAGCAATACCAAGAGTTATCCCAATCACCCATTGTGGTCCGGGATGTTCAGATAAACAATATACCAATCTTGCCTTTTATAATGGGTTTCAAGGAGGAGGGTACGGCGGCGGTGCTGTTCCACCAAGTGTTAATGCCAGCGAACAAGAGGTAGTATTTGGCGGGAATGAGCGTTTAAAAGAGCTTATTGAAGCTTCTTTAAAAATCATGAAAGCTGATTTGTTTGTAGTGCTTACAGGGTGTATCGCTGATCTTGTAGGGGATGATGTAGGAGCTGTAGTAGGGGAATTTCAAGAGCGAGGAGTACCGATTGTCTTTGCAGAAACAGGAGGGTTTAAAGGCAATAACTTTACAGGGCACGAGCTTGTAACAAAAGCTATTATTGACCAGTATGTAGGAGACTATGATGGACCGAAGGAAGAAAAGACAGTGAATGTATGGTCGCTACTTCCTTATCAAAATACTTTTTGGCGTGGAGACCTTGCAGAAATTAAACGTGTATTAGAGGGGATTGGCTTAAAGGTTAATATTCTGTTTGGCAATACGTCAAAGGGCGTTGAAGAGTGGAAAGAAATCCCTAAAGCAGCGTTTAATCTTGTCCTGTCGCCTTGGCTAGGACTGCAGACAGCAGAGCATCTTGAGAGGAAATATGATCAACCCTATTTGCATATACCTGTTATTCCTATAGGTGCAAAGGAGACAGGGGCTTTCCTACGCAAAGTAGCAGCTTTTGCAGGCCTAAACGCATCAAAGGTGGAAAAATTTATTGAACAAGAAGAAGAGACTTATTATCATTACTTGGAGGATTTTTCAGACTTTTATGCGGAGTATTGGTGGGGACTTCCTGCAAAATTTGCAGTTATTGGAGATAGTGCCTATAATCTGGCATTAACTAAGTTTTTGGTCAATCAATTAGGACTTATTCCAGGAAAACAAATTATTACAGAGAATCCACCAGAAGAGTACAGAGAAGCTATCCGTGAGCAATATAGGAATATTGCAGAAGATGTAAAGGCAGACGTAGAATTTGAAGAAGATGGGTATACGGTGGGGCAAAAGCTTCGTCAGACGAATTTTGGACATAAGCCGCCTATTATATTTGGTACAACGTGGGAAAGAGATATTGCCAAAGAACTAAAGGGAGCCATTGTAGAGGTCGGTTTTCCGGCATCTTACGAAGTAGTCATATCGAGAGCTTATGTGGGTTATAGAGGAGCACTTACACTGCTTGAAAAGATTTATACAACAACAATAAGTGCCAGTGCATAGTCCCTGAGGTAAAACTATAAGTGGCAGAAATATTAATAGAAAGGGGGAAAAGGATGTCTGTAAATATAAAAGAAAGAGAAGTTATTGAACAGAAGACAGCGACACATCCTTGTTATAATCAGTGTGCACATCAATATGCAAGAATGCATATTGCAATAGCTCCTGGTTGTAATGCAAGCTGTAATTATTGCAACAGAAAGTACGATTGTGTTAATGAATCAAGACCAGGAGTTACAAGTGAAGTACTGACGCCAGAAGAGGCACTCGAAAAGTTTAAGCTAGTGAAAAGTAGAGTGGCGAACTTAACAGTAGTGGGCATAGCAGGACCAGGTGATGCCTTAGCGCATTTTGAAGAGGTTAAGAGATCTATAGAACTTATCAAAGACTATGCACCAGAAACGACTTTCTGCCTCTCAACAAATGGGCTTATGTTGCCGTTTTATGCGGAAAAGATAGTAGAGCTTGGTATTTCACATGTAACAATCACTATTAATGCAGTAGATCCTAAGATTGGGGCTCAAATTTATAAAAAAATTCATTATTTAGGAACAGATATCATCGGAGAGGAAGCAGCAGAGATTTTACTTAGAAATCAGCTAGGAGGTTTGAGATACCTTGCTGCTAAGGGTGTAGTCTGCAAAGTCAATATTGTTATGATAAAAAATATCAATGATAAGCATATTCCAGAGGTGGTTAAACAGGTTAAGGAATATGGGGCTTTTATCACGAATATTATGAAAATGATCCCTGTTGAAGGAAGTGCTTTCGAAAGGCTTGAATCCGTAACTCAACTTGAACTCAATGAAATCAGAAAAATATGTGAGATTGATTTAAAACAAATGTATCATTGTAAACAGTGTAGGGCGGACGCTATAGGTACTTTAAATGAAGATATCTCAGCAGAGTTCAGAAATCATCTCCAAGAAAAGCGAAGTTGTAAATATAGCGGAGAGAGTCAAATAAAAGAGAGCGCTTTAGAGGCCCATAGCAAAAAATACAGATTTGCAATTTTCACAAAAACAGGGATAAATATAGATCAGCATTTTGGTCATGCAGAAGCCTTCTATATTTATGATTATGAGGATGGAAAAATAGAATTCGCGGAAAAACGTGAATTAGATAAGTTTTGCACAGGAACAGAAGACTGTGGAACCCATGAAGAGAAGATTTTACATACTGTAGAAAAGGTTAAGGATTGTCAGGCAGTACTGACGTTAAGAGCGGGAGCGCTGCCAACATCATTTTTACAAAATAAAGGTATACGTGTTTACGAAATGTATGAAGAAATCAATGAGGGGATAAAAAAAGCTATCAAATTATTAGAATTTGCTAAAGGAGGATTAAAGGCAGTACGAAATTTATAATTCAAAAATAAAACCTAGTAAATTCATAATAAAACTAGGAAAAAATCTTGACATCTTAAATAATCAGTAGTATACTAACAAATAATAAGAAAACTGAATAGTAAAACTTATCACGAGAGATGGAGGGACTTGGCCCTATGATATCTCAGCAACCGCATGAATATGTACGGTGCTAATTCCAGCAGAACGAAGTTTCTGAAAGATAAGGAATAGTATTTATTTTGGTGTACTAGCCCCTTTTATCTTTTTGGAGATAAAAGGGGCCTTTTAGTTTAAGTAAAATGAAAAAAGGAGGCATTAAGATGGCGGGTTATTATGAAGTGGAGCATGCGGCATTAAAAGCAATTGGATTTTCGGGATTTATAAAGGCTACGCTGGAATGTATTGAAAATGGAAGTCTTACTATTGTAGTACAAGATAATCATGCAATTCAAATTAACAGATGTGAAAAATATAAACTGGAAGAATATATAGAAGAAATAAATAGTTTAGGAGGGGAAAGAAGGCAAGATTGTTCAAATTGAGAAAAACGAAAAATTAAGATTAAAATAGTGTTTCAAGGGGAGGGGTACACATGTATAAGCGCACAATACTGCTTATAAATAAAGAAGGATTAGATGAACAGCTCGCAATAGATTTTATAAATAAAGCCAATGAGTTTGAATCAAGAATTAGAGTGAAAGCTGCAAATGGGGATGAAGACGCCAATGCAAAATCTATTATTATGGTAACAGGTTTAGAGTTAGAAAAAGGAAGAGAAATTGAATTAAACGCAGTTGGAGAAGATGAAATAGCGGCTGTAGATGCACTGGCTGATCTTATTGAATTTTATAGTACGCATTCTAATAGAGAGCGCATTCAGAAAGATACGGCAATAGTCTAATGATTTGAGATGCAGACCCAGATCTATCTTTTTGGAGATAAAAAGGGTTTTTATTTTGTTCTGGGAAGGGACGACAGAGAATGAATATACAAATACTAAAGATAATCATTATAGGACTCATGTTCATTGTGGCAGGAGTTAGGACATTTGATTATCAAATAAGATAAATAAGCTAAATGAAATTTTAAAAAGGGCGGCATAAGAGGGCTAAATCATTAAGGAGGCAAGTCATGTCAGATATTAAATTTGGAGAAGAATACGGTTTTCATACAAGGGCTGTACATACAGGCAATGATATTGATAAGGAGAGCGGAGCAATCAGAAGACCCATTATTATGGCAAATAGCTATGCTCTGCCCTATGATCCAACGGATATTAACTGGAGTGAGGCGGGCAAAGCGGTGTATACCCGAAATGGGGGTGCAAATCAGAGCTATTTGCAAGAGAAGCTGGCAGCCCTTGAAGGGGCAGAGGATGCTGTGGTATTGGCAACGGGGGTAGCAGCTCTCTCAGCGGTCTTTTTTACATTACTTGAGTCAGGTGATCATGTCATTTGCTCCAACGTATCTTATATTGCGGTGTATAGGTTGCTTACTGAGCATCTTCCCAACAAATATGGAATAGAAGCAAGTTTGGTGGACACTTCCGATTTAGAAGCCATTAAGAAGGCGGTGCGCCCAAATACGAAACTTATTCATATAGAAACTCCAGGTAACCCAACGCTTAATATCAGTGATATAAAGGAGATTGCCAGTATCGCTCATGAGCATGGCGCTTTATTATCCGTAGATAATACTTTTGCGTCGCCTTATAATCAGAGACCGACCTCATTAGGTGCAGATCTTGTAGTTGAGAGTCTCACCAAATACATTAATGGGCATGGAGATGCCATGGGCGGTGCAGTGCTTGGAAGCAAAGTGCTTATCGATAAAATAAAAGCAGAAGCGATGGTCAATATTGGGGGAGCTATCAGCCCATTTAATGCATGGCTCATTATGAGGGGGGCAGTAACTCTGCCGCTTAGAATGAGACAGCATAATGAAAATGCTTTACAAGTTGCAAAATATTTAGAATCACTGCCTTGTGTGAGTTTTGTGGCTTATCCAGGACTTGAAAGCAACCCGCAATATGAAGTGGCTAAAAAGCAAATGATTAATGGGTTTTCCGGTGTGATGTCCTTTGGACTCAAGACAGACTTTGATACACACAATGCATTTGTGAGCAGACTCAAGGTTATAACCTCAGCAGTTTCTCTGGGACATGATGAAAGCTTGATTGTCTTTTTAGGACCAGAGGATGAAAGACAGTATCTTTATCCGAAATCATTTCACAATGGTTTTTTTAGATTTAGTGTAGGACTAGAAGATGCCAAAGACATCATAGAAGATATTAGGCAAGCTCTAACAAGAGTGGGTTTATTAGGGTGATGTCTTAAATTTTTTAATAAAAGGCTAGATATTTTAATAAAATAATTTTACAATAAAAAAGAGTGCTTTTTGTAGTACTCTTTTCATACGCTGCATCTTTATAAAAGAGCGGTAGTTAAAAGGAGGAAGTTTTATGAACAAGTCGTTTGATACCAAAAAGATGGTACTTATTGCAATCTTTGTAGCCATCGAAGTTGTTCTTGCGTGCACTCCCCTTGGATTTATACCAATAGGCGTGACGAGAGCCACAACAGTACATATTCCTGTTATTTTGGGCAGTGTACTGCTTGGACCCGCAGCGGGAGCGCTGTTAGGAGGGGTTTTTGGATTTATTTCACTGATTATCAATACTATAAATCCAACGCTTACATCTTTTGTTTTTTCACCTTTTTATGCTGTAGGAGATATGCAGGGTAATGGGTGGAGTTTAGTTGTTGTTATGGTTCCTAGAATACTCATAGGTATTACTTCTTATTATGGTTTTAAGTTTATATCCAAATACGATAAGTCTAAGATTTTTGCATATGTAGGGGCGGGGCTTATCGGTTCATTGACCAATACGGTATTGGTGATGAGTGGCATTTATTTGTTTTTTGGGCAAAGTTATGCAGAAGTCAAGGGTAT
>JAQSYC010000315.1 GCA_029256345.1 Clostridia bacterium
ATTTGTCTTTTTATAGCATATTGAACTTTACAGTTTTATCTAGTATAATCCAAGCTAGGGCAGTCCCCGGCAAGATGCCGATGAATCTGCTTAGCTTGTCAAGGATGGATGGTATCCGATGGAACTATACCTATTAAGACGCATGCTAGTATACTATTTGCTTCTTATACAAACCATTACCCCTTTTTGAGTTGCCTAAAAAGGGGTATTTTTATTATGTTGCTCACCGAAAGGAGGTTCTTTGTATGACGTATATATCCTCAGAACAATATTTATCTTATCTTGATTCCTTAGGCAGCCATCCCGGCCTTGAAGCTGTAACAGAACTTCTAAAGCGTCTCGGTAATCCTCAGTACGATCTCAGATGTATCCATATAGCCGGAACCAATGGCAAGGGCTCTGTCTCTGCCTATTTAACGTCCATTCTTATGGCATCCGGTTATCAAACAGGTACTTTTACTTCTCCAGAAATCCATGATATCCGCGAGACAATCTGTATCGATACAAAGCCCATTACAGCCGAGGACTTCGAAGCTTATCTCAAACTGATAAGCAGCCACTGCGACGCTATGGAAAAAGAAGGTCTTAGATCACCCACCCGTTTTGAAGTGCTTACCGCCCTTTCTTTTCTCTATTTCAAAAATACGGGCTGCCATGTGGTCGTTTTAGAAACAGGCATGGGCGGCCGGCTGGATGCTACCAATGTGCTTACCCGCCCGCTTTGCTGTGTTATAACAGCCATTGCTCTAGATCATACCCAGTTTTTAGGGGATACACTAGAAGCCATTGCCTATGAAAAAAGCGGCATTATCAAACCTTCTTCTTCCGTCGTATTATATCCGCCGGTTAATTCTGTCTATGAGGTCATTACAAAAGTATGTAACCAAAACAAAGCCACTCTTTCCGTTGTAGATTTAGAAGCCGTTAAATACCTCGGTCACGATTTATCGTATCAGACTTTCTCCTATAAGCAGTATGAGCTGATTAAAATCTCTCTGCTTGGAGACCATCAAGTCAAAAATGCAGCTGTAGCTGTTGAAGTAGTTGAAGTATTACGGCAAAAAGATTTTGAGATTTCTGATGAAAATCTTTATCTAGGTTTTTCTAAGGCAGCCTGGCCCGGCAGATTTGAATGCATCTATAAGGCGCCTCTATTTTTCATTGACGGTGCCCATAATACCCAAGGAGCTCTCGCGCTTCGCGATACTTTGACTGCCTATTTCCCAAACAATAAACTCATTTTTATTATGGGTATGCTTAAAGACAAGGACTACGCAGCAATCAGTCAGTTAACAGCCCCTTTAGCCGCTCATATCTTAGTGATTACGCCGCCGAACCCTAGGGCACTAGATCCGTATGTACTTGCCAGCGAGCTTGCACCTTATTGCCCGGATGTTACCGTATGTTCTTCCACCTCGGACGCTGTTGATAAAGCTTTGCTTTATGCCGCTCTTGAGGATGTTATTGTGGCCTTTGGCTCCCTTTATTTTATTGGAGAGTTACCTGGCCTTCTTAAGGATTTAAGAAATTAAAAACCAGAAAGGATTTACATGATGAATCAATTATTTCGCACCAAAACCCTAGCTACCCTTGGTATGCTAATTGCTTTAGATATTATTCTTACCCGTTTTTTGGCTATCCAAACACCTCAAATCAGAATTTCCTTAGGTTTTCTTGCCATTGCGGTTATTGGTATGCTGTATGGCCCTGTCATAGCTGGGATAGCTGCTGGTATGTCCGATATAATCGGCTGGGCTTTAGCACCTTTTGCTCCCTTTTTTCCCGGCTTTACTCTGACAGCCATCGTTACCGGAGTCATCTTTGGCTACTTCCTGCACAAGCCTCAGACACTTCTCCGTTCTTACTTCTTTTGCGCTTTAAGCCTTATCGTTATCTGTGATGCCCTGCTTAATACATTGTGGCTGTCTCTGACACTTAATGTTCCTTTTGCAAGTCTGCTGCTGACAAGAGGTATTAAACTTGGTGTGATGATTGTCCTTTATCTGACTGTTCTCCCACTCATCTGTGAAAAAGTAAGAACCTTTTATAAAGCCCGTACAATCTGATATCAAAAAAAGAATCCTTGGCAGTCACTTCATGTGAATACCCCTAAGGATTCTTTTTTTATAAGCATCTATTTATTTGCTTTTTTCATGTTTACCATCATGAACCCCTATTTTATGACCGTCTATGATGCCAGCATCAGCATGGTCTCTAGGTTCCATTTTTCTTAACTCTGGATTGCTTTTTTCTCTGTCCTTTATTCTGTTTTTATTGTTATTCATCTTTTTGTCCTCTCTTTGTCAATACTCATCCATCCTGTTTAGTATAACGCCTAATAGTAGTCTTTATGTATTTCCTCAACCACTTTTGTTATATAACCCCTTTTTCCACATAAAAAATGACAGACCAAAAGGTCTGCCACACTATAGGCTCTCTATGTTTGATTTAAGCTTCTGTATAAAGCGCTGTTGATAAATATCTTTCACCTGTATCTGGAAGCAGTACAACAATCGTTTTCCCTTTGTTTTCTGGGCGTTTTGCA
>JAQSYC010000032.1 GCA_029256345.1 Clostridia bacterium
GCCAATATTTCCGGAATTTCTCTTTTTCTATTAAACAACGTTTCTACATAGCCATTTTTCATAGCAAAATCAATCACGTTATCTAAATAAATCTTTACACTTGGATATTTTTCAAAGTAACCATCTATATATTTTTGAGCCTCTTTTTGAGTAATTTTTAAATCATCTGATAATGAAAATGCACCAATACCATAAACAATCCCAAAGTTAACAGCTTTGGCATTGCTCCGCTGCAAAGCTGTTACCTCTTCAAATGGCATATGAAATACTTGAGAAGCCGTTAGCGTATGGATATCCATATCATTTTTAAATGCCTCAATTAACGTTTGATCCCCTGCCATATGGGCCAAAACCCTAAGTTCAATCTGAGAATAGTCCCCATCTAAAAAGATATACTCTTCAGATGATGGTATAAACATTTTTCTTATTTTTTTCCCCATTTCAAACTTCACTGGAATATTTTGAAGATTTGGCTCAGTACTGCTTAATCGTCCTGTTGCTGTGATGGTTTGATTAAACGTAGAGTGAATCTTATGATCTTCTCCAAGTACATTAACAAGTCCGTCTACATAGGTAGATTTTAATTTAATATATTGCCTATACTCAAGGATTTTTTGCACAACCGGATAGTCTTGTTTCAGTTTTTCCAGAACTTCCGCTGCAGTAGAATACCCTGTTTTAGTCTTTTTAGCAGAAGGTAACCCCATTTTCTCAAACAATACAACACCTAATTGTTTAGGAGAATTGATATTAAAGGTTTCACCCACCACCTCGTAAATCTCTGTACTCACAAGGTCAATAAGACGCTGTAATTCATTACCGTATTCCTTTAAGCTTTCAAGGTCCACCTTAATCCCTGCTTGCTCCATATGAAAAAGCACTTCTATAAGAGGCATTTCTATTTCGTAAAAAAGTCCATCCATTTTGGACTCTTTTAGTTTCTCATTCATGATTTCACTAGCTTTTTTGACAATAAGTGCCCTGTTACACAAATTGCTTATACGGACTTCTTTTTCTAATTGCTGCCATTTTTTTTGTGCTTTTCCTTTACCTAATAACATTTCAAGCGAATCAGTGGGGATGCTGATATCCTCTAAAAAGACTTCTTGTATTTCTGAAAGATCATATGTTTTATTTGTAGGATGGAGAAGGTAAGCACTGATAAAAGTATCAAAAACAACACCCTCCACAGAGATATTAAAAGGATAAAGCTGGTGTCTAAGCAATTTGCTGTCATGAATGATTTTTTTATATTCGGAATGACTAAAAAAATCTTGAATCCTCTTCATGGCATGTGCATCTGCAGTATTTACTTCTAAATAACCTACCTCGGTGGTTCTATAAAAAGCTATACCTAAATGACTCTCTTCAATATAATAATCTATACCTACCTCTTCACTTTTGGCACTTTCCAAAAACAAATCAAAGGCCTCTAGGTTCCACTCTATACCTTTAATGGCGCTTTCTTCTGGAATCCGAACTGCTCTTGGCAATTTGTTTAAGAGTGACTTAAATTCCAGGTCTCTAAGAAGGCCATAAGCTTCTTCACTTAATAGTAACTCATATTTAAAATCATCCCATTCATATAAAAGTGGTACATCACACACAATGGTTGCAAGCATTTTGCTGTCTCTTGCGTCCTGTTCATAGAGCTGCAGATTCTCTTTCAACTTTTTTTGCTTAATATCTTCTGTATGCTCTAGAAGATTTTCAATGCTTCCATATTCTTGAATGAGTTTAACAGCTGTTTTTTCACCTATTCCTGGTACACCCTTAATATTGTCTGAAGGATCTCCCATAAGACCTTTTACGTCTACAAACTGAAGAGGGGTTACCCCATAAGTATCTATCACCGTCTGCGAAAAGAAACTCTCAATCTCTGTACCCGTTTTTTTAGTTCTTGGTATTTTTATCTCTATATTTTCTGAAGTGACTTGAAATAAATCCCTATCTCCAGATACGACACATACTTGCATGCCCTTAGCTTCTGCTTCTTTAGCAAGGGTCCCAAGTACATCATCCGCCTCATATCCTTCTTTCTCAATCACATAAATATCTAATGTTTTCAAAACCTTTTTCAGAAGGGGCATTTGAGTTCTTAATTCATCGGGCATTCCCTTTCTATTCCCCTTATAGTCCTTAGAAAATTTGTGCCTGAAGGTAGGTGCGCTTAAATCAAAGGTTACTCCTAAAAGATTGGGTTTTTCTTTTTCTATCATACTAAACATAATATTTAAAAAACCATAAATGGCATTTGTATAAATACCCTCTTTATTAGTCAGAAGCGGAACCCCATAAAAAGCTCTGTTTGCTATGCTGTGTCCATCAAATAAAAGTAATTTTTGTTTCATATAGCACCTCGTAAATAAATTTTAAGATAGCCTATAGCTTATTTCCATATTATCTCATTATAGCATATTTATAATACGTTTAATAATCATTTTTATAAAAGCCTATTCATAACAAAAGCAAGCAGTCTTTCTCTGCTTGCTTTTGTTAGTTCATAAGTCTTCTATTTGATCGATAAACTCAGCACTTTTAAATCGTTTGCTTATGTAATAGGCTGTATAGTGGCGACATACCTTTTCCAGTTCCTGTAAAACAACTGGACTTACATTAAATGCGTATAAACAATTAAAAGAGGTATGAATGATGTATTTCATTGTATAGAGCGTACTATAACTTATTTTTAAGCGTTCTTTATAAGACATACTGCATTTATTGCACAATATACCCCCCGCTTCACTTCCAAAAAAATACACTGTATTTTCATTTTCTTCCAGTTCTTCATGACACTCTACGCATTTTTCCAATTCAGGCATGAATCCAAGTATTGATAAGGCTCTTAATTCAAATATCCCCCGCATAAGCTTCAAGGAGGAGTTCTGACTCATCAAAGACTTTAGGGTCACCAAGGTCAGCATGAGTAGTTTTTCCTGCCCCACGCCCTCGTGAGTGACTTCTTGTACAAATTCTGCAATATAACTGGCATAACTTAACACATTGAGATCCTTTCGAATATCATGGAACATGTTAATAATCTCAACATTCATAAGCCGATATGTCGTATGGTAAGATGTGAGGATAAACTCTCCATACACAAAAAGCTGAGTACCTGAGGCAAACCCTTTATCATATTTTTTTCCTTTTGGAGCAATGACCTGAATCTTGCCTAATTCTTTGGTAAAGAGAGTGATATATTTATCACTCTCTCCTACTATATACTCTCTAATAACCAATGCCTTAGTTTTTATAATCACGATTTACTCAACCCACTTCGTCAGTATTCATTAGGCTCTGCAAGGACCCAAGCTTATCATTGTACTCATTTTCATAGTCTTTAAAACCCAAATACATCGTTATATCACCGGTTGTTTCAAAATAACGCCATAATTGTTGTAGCATCTTTTTACCCCCTAATGGATGTCTTTAACTATAAGTTGTGCAAATTTACAGTTACTATGCTACAAAAATAATACCATTTCAAAACACCTTGACAAATGAATTAATCCATATCTCTTCCATTATAGCCATAATTCTTAAGCAAAAAGTCACTGTCTCTCCAATTTTTCTTAATCTTGACCCATAAATTGAGATAGATTCGTGAACCCAGAAGTCTTTCGATATCATATCTTGCCTTTGAACCAATATCTTTGATCATTTGCCCTTGCTTACCTATGATAATCCTTTTATGTGAATCTCTTTCACATACAATAGTTGCCTCAATATCCACGATTTCCCCGCCCTCACGCTTAGCCATACTTTCTATTTCTACTGCAATACCATGAGGAATTTCTTTATCCAATAAATGAAGAGCTTTTTCTCTGATGATTTCTGCTACTAACTGTCTTTCAGGCTGATCCGTAACCATATCCTCTGGGAAAAATCTAGGTCCCTCTATTAAATAATTTGGAAGGCACTCCATCAGCGCTTCTACATTGGTCCCTTCATAAGCAGATAGTGGGATAATTTCTGCAAAATCATAAACTTTCCTATACATATCTATTGTTTTAAGCACTTGTTCTCTAGAAACACTATCTATCTTATTGATACATAAAAAAACCGGCGTGTTAATAAATTTTAACCGTTCTATAATCTCATGATCTAATTTACCTATAAGCGGCTCGGAATCTACTAAATAAAATATGGCATCTACCTCATTCAAAGTCGTAGTTGCTGCTTTAACCATATATTCTCCTAATTTATTTTTAGGGGTATGGATACCCGGAGTATCAATAAATATAGCTTGAAACTTTTCTGTGGTCAGTATCGTCTGTATACGATTTCTGGTGGTTTGAGGCTTATTGGACATAATGGCTATCTTTTCACCTATAAGTCTGTTCATAAGCGTTGATTTTCCTACATTGGGTCTTCCTATAATGGATACAAACCCGGATTTAAACTGTTCTTTCATGTGTTGCCTCCTCTAATACGCTTTTCTAGTCGCTAATTAAGTTTTCTTTTGTAAAGGAATAAGGGTAAATATCACTTAATGGAATGACCTTAATTTCTCCTTCATTATTTTCAAAAATCAAATTACCTTCTTTCATAAATTCTGAAATCACTTGTCTACAGATGCCGCAGGGATAAGTAAATTCCCCTGAGCTGCTGACCACTGCGATTGCTGAAATTTCTTTTTCGCCTTCGGACACTGCTTTAAATAACGCTGTTCTTTCTGCACAATTAGTTGCTCCGTATGCAGCGTTTTCAATATTACATCCGGTGTAAACTTTTCCACTTTTCGTAAGTACCGCAGCACCTACATTAAAGTTGGAATACGGGGTGTAGGCATAGGCCATCGCCGCCTTTGCCTGAGTTAAAAGCTCTTTATACTGCTCCATGGCTTCTCATCCTTTATCTCACTATATTTAATACTTGAAGTATCTGGTCCTGCTTTTCAAACATCATTTTTTCATCTGCTTCATTCATATGATCATACCCCAACAAGTGAAACATACTGTGGGCAATCAAAAAACATATCTCCCGCTTAAGAGTATGCCCATATTCCGCTGCTTGCTCTATGGCTTTCTCATAGCACAAAATAATATCTCCCAGCATGATAGGATTTCCTCTTACATCCTCCCATATGATTTGACCATTGCTTTCTGGCTCTATCTGAGGGAAAGATAAAACATCTGTATCCTTGTCTATCCCCCTATACTCCTTATTAATAGATTTGATTTCAGCCTTATCCACAACTGTCAGACTGATCTCTGTGTCACTCTTGACACCTTCTATTTCTAAGCATTTCTCCATGACCTCATAGGCCTTTTCTAAAATATCCTGATGCGGTACAAAAAAATCTTCTTCATCTTCTAAATAAATCTGCACTTTATTTGCCATCCTTTTCTGGGTATTGTATCCTTTCATGATAGATGCCCTTCAACATTTTACTAAAAGAAGCAATGATTTTGTCAATATCTGAAATATACAGTTCACACTCATCAAGCTGTCCCTCTTCTAGCTTTTGTTTAACCATCTTTCTGACAAGCTGTTCAATAGTTAAGTCTACGCCTACCTTATCCTGCATTGAACGGGTTGTTGCCTCAGCCACATCGGCAAGCATCACAAGCGCCGCTTCTTTCGTCTTAGGCTTAGGACCTTCATATCTAAATTGTTCTTCTTTTACAAAAGAACCTTTTTGTTCTTTTGCTTTCATATAAAAATACTGCATGACGCTTGTCCCATGATGCTGTTTGATCATATCTTTAATATAGACAGGCAGATTATATTCTCTTGCTAAACTCACACCTGTTGTAACATGGGAACATATGATTTGACAGCTCTTTTGAGGGTCCATTGTATCATGGGGATTATCAAGGGTTTGATTTTCCTTAAAGTAATTGCTGCAAGTAATCTTACCGATATCATGATAATATCCCCCTACTCTAGCAAGCAACGGATTAGCCCCTATAGCATCTGCCGCTGTCTCAGCTAAATTAGCTACAAGTAAGCTATGATAATAGGTACCGGTTGCCTCTAGGAGCAGTCTTTTTAAGATGGGCTGATTAGGATTTGTTAATTCAAGCAGCTGCATCGGTGTTACAAAGCCAAAAGCTGATTCTAGCAGCGGTAGAATACCTACTACCAACACCACTGCCAATATACCTATGATAAAGGCTAACATGGCTTCACCAGCAACAGCAATCGTCATATCTACCCCTACAAATAGCTTTAACGCCAGAAAAGTAATGAGGTGAACACCTCCTACAATCAGTGCTGTTGTCATCGTTTTCTTTCGCTCCTGCATATTGCCAACAATTAATATGCTCAGAATGCCTGTTATAACAAAATACAAAATAGAAATCATGTCCCCTTTAAATATAACAGAAACAAAAATGACTAATAAAATATGGGTAATAATAGCTATATCGGTTCCAATAAGTAACGCGATAATCATCGCCGCAATAGCCAGCGGCAAGTAGACAAAAGGCCTATTTAACATGACTCGTGTCATGATAATCGATAAAATATATAGAATCATAATGAGATTAATCTGTTTGCGTTGTAAATCTTTTGCTATGTTGATGATTTTCATATATTTGGAAACAAATACGAAGACCAAGATAATAAGCAGTGCAATACCTGAATATTGCTGGTAAGTGGTGCGTTTATTGGTATCTAAAAAACCTACCTTATCTAAAATAGTATAGGTTTCTTCCGTGATACGGGTCCCCTTTTCTATAATCTTCTCTCCTTGCAAAATATAGACAGGGTCTACTTTTTCCCGTGCAAGTTTTTTGGCTTCATTGGTTGCAAGCTCGTCCAAAACAACATTGGGTTTGATAACAGCCGCTATAATCCCTTCGGACATTTTCTGA
The DNA here is from genome assembly GCA_029256345.1 of Clostridia bacterium. Lineage (GTDB taxonomy): Bacteria > Bacillota > Clostridia > Lachnospirales > Cellulosilyticaceae > FMMP01. The sequence goes on from JAQSYC010000032.1 coordinate 6,822, forward strand.
TGGGTCACACTAAGCTCTGTTGCTTCTAATCTTGCTTTAATTTCTGGGGTTTTATTGAGCGCGTCTGACTGCATGCCTTCTTCAAAAAACTGCACCGCGATTTGAATACATGTTTCTTTTATCGTACTGAGGTCCTCTTGTGTCACACCTAAAAGCGTTTCATATTCATCTTTATAAAGTCCAATAGATGATCTGTTTCTTAATACTTCAAGCGGCGTCTTATTTAACCTTTCCGCAATGTCAGTTGTCTGTATGGCCAAAGTATATTCAAAAAGCTGCTCGATATCTGCTACCGCCTTTTCCTGTACTTGAATATCCACTTTAGAAATCAGCGCAACTTCTCTTTCTGCTAAATCTCTTTTGCGATTTGTTGCCATTTCATTTTCAACTTGAAAGGGTGCATAAATCGTCTGCGTTGCAATCTGACCTACTTGAAGTGATAGTTTTTTAGTGAAGAAATTACCGGAAGCTACAGCAAAAAAGGTCACAACTACGGAAAGTATGAGGAACAACCCTCCCCAGTATGCTTTTTTATTCATCTTTTGTTTCCCCCTCTGTTTATAAACCTTTGTTTTTTTCCTTTTTTGTTTCAAATAGCTCATATGCATCAACTATTTTTTGTACAAGGGGATGTCTTACAACATCATTTCTATTCAAGTAACTAAATGCAACACCTTCTACACCTTGCAGAACATGGAGCGCTTCTTTAAGACCACTGGCCTTTTCGCTAGGCAAATCCACCTGTGTAAGGTCTCCTGTTATAACTACTTTTGAATTAAAGCCTATTCTTGTTAAAAACATTTTCATCTGCTGAGGCGTCGTGTTTTGAGCTTCATCCAAAACAATAAAGGCATTATTTAACGTTCTTCCTCTCATATAAGCCAGCGGCGCCACTTCAATAAGTCCTTTCTCCATATTTTTTTCAAAATTCTCTGGCCCCATAATTTCAAAAAGTGCATCATAAAGCGGTCTTAGATAAGGGTCTACTTTGCTTTGCAAGTCCCCTGGTAAAAATCCTAGTTTTTCCCCTGCTTCTATTGCCGGTCTTGTAAGTATAATTTTACTCACCTCATTTTTACGAAAGGCACTGACTGCCATAGCCATGGCTAAATACGTCTTTCCCGTTCCGGCAGGCCCTACTCCAAATACCGCCATATTATCTTTAATATTTTTAACATATTCACTTTGACCTATGGTCTTACATTTAATGGGTTTTCCTAAATGTGTCAATGTCACACTGTCACTATTTACATCTTTTAATTCTGACTCTTGTTTGTTTTTAAATATATCCATTGTATAATTTACCATTTGAGTATCTATACTCTCTCCCTTTTTAGCAAATTCAACTAATTTATTAACAATTTGAACAGCTAGTTTCACCTTTACTTCTGGTCCTGAGACTTTAATCTTATCATCTCTTATGACAAAACTTACAGCCAAATCCTTTTCTATAAGAAGTATATGTTCATCAAACTTACCAAACACTTCTGCTATATAACAAGAAGGTACTTCGAGTTTTCTCTCTACACTATTCATTCTTAGTTTTCTCCTTCACTTTGCAATGCTATAGGATAACCTATATCTTCTTCAACTATAACATTTAAGGTTGCATAGATAGCATTTCCCGTTTTCTTAAAAAAGACATCTTTTTTTAAAACAATAGCATCCTCAGCTAATTTTCCATTTAGGTTTTCCCACAAAGTACTGAGAAGACTGTCTTTTGCATCCTCTTCTGATTTTTCTATAATAGTTGGCATATATTCTAATCGTTCTTCAGTTTCTAGCGCAAATGGCAAAGGAAATAACTTTGTTACACTTAACCGATTATTTGTAATCACTTTATCATATTGTTCAAAAGTAATCTTTTGATTAAAAAACGTTAGTTGTTGATTAAAAACCTTCAAGCTATATTTGCGACTTATGTTATCGGTATAGTTTTTCTTTAATTGTTGCAGGGAAGTATGTCCTTTTATACTATAAGATGTTCTCCCATTTACTCTTGCTTTAGCCCCTGTATAATAAATATTGGGATCATCTGGTCCCAGAGGCATCTGACCCGAAACTAATATGTCACCTTTTTTTACAATATCACCTTTTCTAACCATGGGCATCCCTTTATATGTTGCAATATAGGTCACTAAGGCATCGCGTTTTGCTATAATATCACAAGGTGTGTTATCATCCTGCATCTTAGGCTTCGGGACTGTCTCCGCTATTTGAACCAATAGGCGGGTCCCTTCGAATTTGATACCCGTCCATATAATCTCAGGATACTTATTAATGAGGTAACTCTCAGCTTCTCTTAATTTCAGCCTTGATTTGAGTTTTCCTGTTGCATAACCTTTTTCCTCTAAAGTGTGGATAATATCCATACTACTTATCTGTTCATTGCCTTCCACTTCTACAAGCCATACAAAAGACGACAGCAGCCAAATCATGATGATGAAAATCCCGATTCCTAATGTAAGCATCTTTCTTCTTTTATATTTGTGGGCTATAAATGGCACACCTCTTTTGACGTGTGCTTTAAATCTACACCTTGCTTTTTTAGCACAGGGTTTTAATCTTTTAAAATCTTTGATACTGGTTTTAAAATAAATCTTATTATCTTTTTTTTGCATATCCCATAGGTAGATGCCGTTATTTAAAGCAAGATTGATAAATCTTTCCATTGAAAAACCACTTACTTCTACTATAACATACCCTCGTAAATAATTCCACAATGTTAAAAACAAAGTCATTCCCCCTTATCTCATACTACAAATGCAATTTGAATGATGTGGCCCTTAATACATATTTTTTCAGCTGTCATATTTTTGGCTTCTAATTCAATCCCATCAATAACCAATATTCCCGACTTCGTATGAAGTCTGATTTTTTGAGCCGTATACTCTATCAGACTATTAAAATTCTCGATGACTATTTCTTGATTACCCGTCAATGTAATAACTGGCAAATTCGTAATGACCTCTTTTGGAATATCTAAAGCCTCTGTAAGCTGCTCTTTCAGGCTGACTTTTTTCAAATAACTATTTCTTCTTTTTCCCTTCATGCGCATACATCCCCCTTATACTTAATCATATGCCGTTTCTTGGACATGTAGACTAAAAAAACAGGTAACAGCCTGCAAATAAATTTGCTAAGCTATTACCTGTTTTAAAAATGGATACGTATTATTTAGCTGCTAACCAAGCATCTAACTGCGCTTGTTTTTCTGCAACAATGGTGTCAGCTCCAGCAGCCTTAAATGCTGCGATAGCTTCTGGAAGCATTTTTTCTGGATCTACTGTACCTGTCTCCATTGCTGGAATATATTGATCCCAAAGATTTGCACACTGTGCAATTTCTGTTTTAACTTTATCAGCATTAAACACAAATCCAAGGGTTTTTGTAGGTGTAGAAGAATCATTAAATTTCTTGAAGTTTTCCCATTTAGCTGGATCTTCATTATCCCATAAGTAGTTAACAAACTGATTACCAAACATCCAGCCTGAACCTGGGTTGTATTTTGCATTCTCTGGACCTGCCTTAATTACGCCGTCACTAACTTTATCATAATGAACGCCTTCAATACCAAAGTTGATTAAATTATTAAGTATAGGATCAGTGTTAAAGAGTTCTAAGAACATTAAAGCTCTTTCAGGATTCTCAGAAGTTCTTGAAATAGCCTGCATAGAACCTGTTGTCTCTCTATTAGACATAATTGGAGGTGTAAGTTCTACTTGAAGGAATGGATAGCCTATTGCATTGCTTTCTTCTGCATCTTTTCCTGGTTTGAGTGATCTAACAGCTGCGAATATTTTACCAGCTTTTTGATCTGCAGAATAATCATCTACTGTGGCTGCATCTTCACGAATGTAGCCTGCATTATAGAATTGATGCATTGCTTTGAAGAATTCCATAGTTTCTGGTGCTTCTAATTCATTAAATACTTTCATATCTTTTGAGTCATTCCATACAACACCTGGATATCTTTCATCACCAATTCTATCGAAATCTAATAATCTAAAAGGTGATTCTCCAATAACTGCCTCTAATGCATACATACCTGCTTCTTTTTCTTTAATCGTTTTAAAGAATGGTTCCATATCTGCAAGCGTTTTTACACCTGAAAAATCCATTCCGTATTTTTCAGCGATGTCTTTACGTATTACAAGACCCCATTGATGTGCTTTTTCTTTATTAGCAGGAATGGCATAATTTATCCCATCAATCTGTGAACCTGATAAGAAGTCTGCACCAAGTAATTCTGCTGTTTTGGGTGCATATTTAGGTAATAAATCATTGAGTGGAACAAAGGCACCTTTTCCTGATTGTTGTGTGTAATTATTTGCCCAGCTAGCTGTAAAGCAGATATCAAATTTTTCTCCTGCTGATATCATCGCTTGCATTTTATCTGGATAAGTTCCCCAGTCAAAACAGTTGAGTTTAACGGTTGCGTTAAGATCTGTGTTCTCTGCAATATATTTATTAACCTCTGCTTCAACTTTAGCCACATCTTCTTGTGCGCCATTCCCGATAAAGTACCAAGTCAGTTCAACTGTTTTTGATAAATCAACCTCTGGTGCCTCTGCTGCTGGCGTTTCTGCTGCTGGTGCTTCTGCTGTAGTTGCTGCATCAGCTGGCTTTACCTCAGCCTTGTCACTGCTACAACCTGAAAGCACCATACTCATTGCGCATACAGTACCTAAGATAGATACAAACCCCTTTTTTAATAATTTCATACGCTCTCCTCCTAATTAAATTAGATTAAAAATATTTATATTAAACCCTTTATTCTTTTGTAGCTCCCAGTGAAATCCCCTTTTCAAAGTACCGCTGAAAAAATGGATACGCAAGAATAATAGGTCCAATAGCAACGATTGCCAAAGCCATTCTGGCTGTTTCAGATGGAATATCCTTTAAATTAACATTTCCGCCTTTTGTAATCATAGCCAAATTGCTTATTTTTGACTGTACATTATACATCAAATACTGCAGATTAAATAATTCTTG
>JAQSYC010000316.1 GCA_029256345.1 Clostridia bacterium
CGGTAAATTAGGTGGTATTATGAATAAGGTTTTAGCTACTACCGTCTGCTACCGTTCCTGAAGAAAACGAGGGAGGCACTGTAGATCTTGCGTAGGAAATATGGCTGATTTGAAGTTCAGTAGTAATCGGAAATATCAATTGGATAATACGCACATTCAGGCTTTTAGGTATTTCATGGAAATATATCTATCATTTTTTAGTATATGGCGTTATCCCCTTTGTATAAAGGTTATCCACTAACTTGAACAATTCTTCTGACGACAAATCCTTTTCTTGCCGGAGCCAAAGGCGGAATAAGGATAGTGATGTTGATATATAAAACTCAGTCAAGTATGGTGTTAAGGAATTATTTTCGCAAAAGTTAAATTTCAGTTTATCAAAGGGAATTTCTTTCTTCAAGCGTTCTAAAAAATGAATACTGCCATAATCACCCAAGAGGGCCTTGAGAATTGAGATATGCTCACTTTTTTCCAAACAATGAAGCGTATTTTGAATTGTATGCGTAGATACCTCTGTATTTGATAATTCTTCTTTTATGTTGTTCAATAAATCATTTTCAACAAAGTCTAACAGTTCGTAAATATCAGCGAAGTATTGATAAAATGTGCTTCGGTTAAATCCTGACTTGTTCGCAATCTCTTGAACCGAGATTTTTTCAATAGGCTTTTGGCTATATAACTCACAAAAAACATCAATAAATAATTGTCTTGTTTTTTGAGTTATTTCAGGTTGTTTTTTCATTTTATCCTCCTTTTTCTAACAATTATATTATCCGACAAATAATAAAATACTGATGGTTGATAAAGATATAATAAAGTTTTATAATTCCATTATACAACGCGTTGTCTGATAATCAAGAGAAAATATTATCTGCAAATAGGAGTGATTTTTATGTCAGTAAAACAAAATAAAATTTTAATTTTTGGTGCAGGTGTTATAGGTAGCGCATACGCAATCAAATTTATTGAAGCAGGGATTGACGTTACTATGTTTGCTCGTTCTAATAGATTTAGAACATTGAAAGAAAAGGGCCTACAATATAATGAAAAAGGTGCGGTTAAATCTATAAAAGTAAATGTCATTGATACACTTCAAAATGATGATGTATATGATTTTATCTTTGTTACAGTGCGTTATGATAAATCTGAATCAGCGTTGTTAGCACTAAAAGACAATCAAAGTAAAAATATTGTTACAATGATTAGTAATTCAAGTGGATTTTCATCGTGGCTAGATATTGTTGGGGATAGACTTTTACCAGCTTTTCCTGGTATTGGTGGACAAATTAAAGATGAAATATTGTATGCCCGATTTCTACCAAAGATTATAGTAGCTGCTATGTTTGGAGAAATTAGTGGTTTAGTGACAGAACGTGTAGAAAACCTAGCAAAATTATTTAAAACAGCAAAACTTCCCTACACAATCAATAAGGATATGAAAGCTTTTCTAATAACACATTCTGTATCGGACATTGCAATGTTGGGCGCTTTATATTTTGATAATAAGATAATTGACCAAAAAATAGCTGGAACCAGAAAAATGGCACAAAAGATAACATTCACATTAAAAGCATATTTAAGGGCAATACAAAAAGCTGGCGTTGCTATTAATCCTTCTACATCTAAAATTATGCTTAAATGTCCAAATTTGATTCTTGATTTTTTCTTTATGCTATGGCTAAGGTCTAAAATGGTGAAGGATATGATGTTACCAGATTATGCAAATAGTGCAAATAACGAAATTGTGCAACTGAATAACGATTTATTGAAGTTTTTAAGTCAAATTGATGTCACACCATAAGAAAGAAAACAGATATAAGACATGTTAACACTTTAGCAGCAAAAAGTATAAGTTATCTGTTTTCATTAAAATTAAGCAATTAACGGTGAAAATTATGAAAAATAAAAAAGTTTGTTTTCTTTACGCACGGTGCAGACACAAGAGTAAGTGGATAGAAGGAGCACAAAAAAGAATGGACTGGGGGAACAGAGAGTAAATCCCTTACCGAATAATGGAATTACTTCATAAATTGTTAATACCTGTTCTACAAGAACAGGAAGAAACATTTAGCATCAGGTTTCTCAGAGCTCTAGTGAGTATAAAAACTCAAAACGCTTGCAGAAAAAAGTAATAAGAATTTAATACCAATAAATGATAAATAAATTGGACCATAACTGTTTGTAGACCTTAAAGTAAGGGAGGACTTGGCTATTTAAGTACCTCCCTTACTTTAAGGTCTAGACTGATTACTTACGGTTAGCGGTATCAAGGAACTCTTTTGTACTATTGTATAAGTTGAAAACAGGTGATACATTAGTTGTTATGATTATTAAAGTCTAATCTGTATCATGCCATAGGTGAAGTAACTGAAGTGATTTTCATGTAATATCATCTAAAGATAGATTGCTAAACTTAATCGCTTTGACAATTGCTTGTGTACCGGTTGCGGCATTATACTTTTTATATATGTTCTGTTTATGGTATTTGACAGAACTTATGCTTAATTTCATTTCCTTTGAAATTGCATAATCTGTAAGGCCTTTAGCCATATATTTTAGAATTTCTACTTGTTTATTGTTTAGTCCTTCAGGTACATTTTTATAATGAATACTTTGATTTTCCAACTTGAGATATTCATTACATATTTTATAGTTGATAAGATTGGTAATAGCTATCAATTCTGGCTTTATCGGCTGGTTTGTTGTGATTAAGGAAATATAGCCTATTGTTTCTCTATTACAGTCTAAAGGGATGCAATATTCATAACATTCCGATAAAAGGTCGCAATAATGATGATGTGGAAGAATATTAACCGGTCTATTCAGTGTCATGCATAAGGAAACGGCATTTGTGCCAATACTCTCTTCTAAAAGGGATGCTCCAGGAGTTACGCTTGATATGAAAGGAGTATCGTTGGCTGCTAGATTGTTTTCAGCCAGTATAATTCCGTCGCTGTCACATAAAAAATATAAACATTGTACTGTAATATTACTACTTACCTCAAGAAGGGAATCATTGTACAGCAATATTAGTTTTTTTTTAAGAGTAACCTCTGCTGGATGGCAGTTCTTTCAATATGTACTATTGGGGCACCAATAGATGTAAACAGACCTCTTTTTACGCATCTTCTCCATGATAACAAAATTTCTTCAAGTATTAAAGAATCATTCTTCATATAAAAGCCTCCTATCTCAATATTTGAAAACACGATAATCAATGAACCTTGACCTCGGTGTTTTCTTTTGCAATATCTTCTCCAACGATAGTGTGTTTGGTGTTATTGCTTCAAGTTTTTATACATTGCGGTTATTCACTTTAGGAATACCTCCTGTTAAGATTTATGTGCATTTTCAAGGGACACATAATCATAACAGGAGGTTTTTAATTCTCAAAATCTAATTCATTCCATATAGGAATGCTTTTCAATATAAAATATCCTCGTACACGGCATAAAAATGTAGCCATTCATTATTAAAAATTTAATGTAAAGAACTACATGATAAGCGGCATTAAGCCAGCCTGCAACAGGATTAACTATATAATAGTACTAAAACACGCAAAAAAATTGTAATAATATGTCAAAAATATGAAATTCATAGTGTTATGGACAACAACTTTGTACTTTTGACTATAAATATGTTGGTTTTTGCTTGTGGCTAGGACTTTGCATGTCTAAGTGGATAGTTGTGTTTAAAATTTAGGCCAAGTATACTTTTGTTGAGGAAAATTAATAGACATAAAAGAGGGCAAGCGAAAGGAGTCTAACTATGCTAGAAATATTATTCATTACTACCGGTGCCATTATCCATGCTGATAAAAAAGTACTTAAACTGAGGCATGGTCCGTCTCGGAGGAGTTTCAGTGAATCACGTCAGGAAAGAGGGTGTAGCTTATGATTCACAGAGTGTGCCTGGCTCTGCCCACTAATCGGGAGTGCGCTGCCACTATCTCCTTGCTGGCTAAGGAAGCGGACTACGCGGTTCGTCACTTTGGCGTCGAAGTATATCTCTTGATTTTGGATACTTGTGATGGCGAGGCATTATCTAGGAACATAAGGGCTATCCGGGACATTCCCCTATACAACAACGTCTTACCTGTGCATCTCAACTCGGCTGCGCAGAAACACCATCTACAAAAGATCATAGACCGCTCAGGCATCTACGGACCAGATCGGATACTAGACCTTATGCTGCCTGATGGAGTCTCTTATGGTGCCTGCACCAATCGCATATTCCTAGTCAGCAGAAGCCTAGAGTGTGATTCGATTCATCGCAGGGACTCAGACAGTCACTATCAAGTTGTCAACGGCATAACCGTGTTCCCGATCCATCAAGAACTCATTTCACTTGGCAAAAAGGCCAGTGAGGCGAAAGCTGCGGTCTCTGAGGTGGTACTTGATTCCGTACAAGAGCGTAGACCCGTTTCCATGGTTGGAGGCTCTTTCATTGGTGAAATGTCGGTGGATATCGGGGAGATCCATTCCCTCGACCAAGAGATATATTATGATATAGTCAGCCTCTGGGCGGATAATCATTGCTCACCAGAGGAGAGACGTAAGCTGGTCGACGTTTCCTTCAAGGG
>JAQSYC010000033.1 GCA_029256345.1 Clostridia bacterium
GAATCTTTGGACATCTGGGTAACAGGTATGAAATCTCTCCTCATAACAGGGGTTATCCTTATTCTTGCCTGGTCTCTTTCTGGGGTGATTAAAGAGCTTGGAGCAGCATATTTCCTGGCTAACTTCTTAGATGGAACGATTCCTCCATTTTTATTGCCTTCACTTATCTTTATCTTTGCCTGCATTATTTCTTTTGCAACAGGGACAAGTTACGGGACAATGGGCATCTTGATGCCGCTAACGATACCTATTGCGCATCAAATTGGTGGCGGCTCCTATGAACTTATTCTTTTCAGTATCAGTGCAGTGCTTTCTGGTGCCATTCTTGGAGACCATTCTTCACCAATCTCTGATACCACCATTCTTTCTTCAATGGGTGCTTCCTGTGATCACCTTGACCATGTGAACACTCAGCTACCTTATGCATTAGTAGTAGGGGCTATATCTATTTTAGCCGGCTATCTGCCTCTTGGACTAGGCCTTCCGATTTATATCGTATTGCCTTTAGCTGTTGTTGTGACTTTCCTGGTTGTAAGATTTGTAGGTAAACGAGTAGATAGTCCCGCTACGTCCAAATAAAAATAAGTTTCCCATTAGTAAATAAGTCAATGCTTAAATGAATAAATAGGGCAAGCCTAAGCGGCTTGTCCTATTTTACAATCTGTCAATGTGTTTTCTTATTAAATTTAGTAAAAACTTATTGTATGATTTAATGGTGGTAGAAATGCTTAACCGTCTCAAAAAATGAATGGATATTGTCCCAGCTTGCAAGAGGCGGGATATCACAACCCGAGGAAATAATGAAGTTTTTATGAGAACAGCAATCCTTCATAATCTGGTAAGTCGCGACTCTAACAGACTCTGGTGTACCATTTCTAAACTGTCCTGCAGGGTCAACATTTCCCATAATCATCACATTTTCTGGAACCAGCTGAATCATTTCTGCCATAGAAATAGCATTTCCAAAGTGATAGGCTGCGGCGCCTATAGATAAGATGGATTGAATCAAAGGGATTGTATTGCCGCAGTTATGATAAACAACCAAAAAATGTTCGTCTTGAACCTCTTCAACAATCTGCTTGATATAAACTGATGAAAAGGTTTCTATGAGTTCTGGAGACAAAAGACCAGCAGCTGGCTCTGCAATGACAACGCCATGAGCTCCAATGGCTTTATAGGCCTTTATATAGTCTGTAATAAATTGACTTGTCTTCTTTAGGGTGGTATGGACCATATCAGGCTCCATATAGCAATTAACCATGATTTCAGTCATATCCATAAGTCTTCCTGCCAGTGAAAAAGGTCCTATAGCCCCTGCAAACACCGGGCGGTCTTGAATAAGTGTTAATGCTTTTTCTATCGCTTCAATATACAATCCTGTGCGGCCAGCTCCAACCTTTGGTACCTCTAACTTATCGGCATCCTCTTCACAGTTAATGATCCTTCCGACAACCGTTGGTACTTCGTCGTCCGTTACTTTAATCTGAGAGCCAAATGCCTCTGCTTCAACTGAAAGATCCATCATACTCAAAGAAGCCCCAGTATCACATTGGTCAGCAATCATTTTCATCCCTTTAGCCTGCCTGTCACTGCTTGAAATTAAATCTTTCACACTGATATCAAGCAGTTGTATAGCAGGAAAAGATAGTACAGGCATTGGTTTTTTCACCTCTAAAGTCAGTTGCTTTTCAAGCCAAGTTTTCATATGCCATTTCATTGTAAATCCCCCTTAATATGTTCATTAAATTTTATGTAGTCAGTATATCTGAAGAACGCCATAAAGGATAGGAACATATTATGAGTTTTGATAAAATACTATACTCTTATTACCCATTGACCCAAACAAAACAGGGATATAACTCGAAAGTTATATCCCTGTTTTGTTTGGTACCTATTGATTATTTGCTCATTGCTTCTTCTATAGCCACGGCTACTGCAACGGTAGCTCCTACCATTGGGTTGTTACCCATACCGATAAGACCCATCATTTCTACATGAGCAGGCACTGATGATGACCCAGCGAACTGAGCATCAGAATGCATTCTTCCCATAGTATCTGTCATACCATAAGAAGCTGGACCTGCTGCCATATTATCTGGGTGAAGTGTACGGCCTGTCCCACCACCAGATGCTACTGAAAAGAATTTTTTACCTTGTTCGATACATTCTTTTTTGTATGTTCCTGCAACCGGATGTTGGAAACGAGTTGGGTTGGTAGAGTTACCTGTTATAGATACACCAACGTTTTCTAAGTGCATGATTGCTACACCTTCTCTAACGTCATCTGCTCCATAGCAGCGAACCTGTGCACGTTCACCTTGAGAATACGCGATTTCTTTTACAATATCTAATTTTCCTGTTGCATAATCAAACTTAGTTTGTACATATGTGAAACCGTTAATACGAGAAATAACCTGTGCTGCATCTTTTCCAAGTCCGTTTAAGATAACTTTTAAGTTTTCTTTACGTACTTTATTTGCAGAACGGGCGATACCAATCGCACCTTCAGCTGCTGCAAAACTTTCGTGTCCAGCTAAGAAAGCAAAACACTGCGTTTCTTCACGAAGAAGCATGGCTCCTAAGTTACCGTGTCCAAGGCCAACTTTTCTGTCATCGGCTACTGAACCTGGGATACAGAAAGCCTGAAGGCCTTCTCCTATAGCTTCTGCTGCTTCTGCTGCAATCTTACATTCTTTTTTGATAGCAATTGCTGCGCCTACTACATAGGCCCAACATGCGTTTTCAAAAGCAATAGGCTGAATGGCTTTTGTTAAGTTGTAAGCATCTACACCTTTTTCATCACAGATTGCTTTTGCTTCTTCAATATCTTTTATTCCATATTGATTTAATACTGCATTAATCTTATCAATTCTTCTATCATAAGACTCAAATAATGGCATTTTTTGGCACCTCCCTCTTACTCATGTCTTGGGTCAACTTTACGAACAGCTTCATCAAATCTGCCGTATTGACCTGTAGCTTTTTGTATTGCTTCGTTTGCATCCATTCCCTTTTTGATCATGTCCATCATTTTACCAAAGTGAATGAATCTGTAACCGATAATCTGATCTTCGTTATCAAGAGCAATTTCTGTTACATAACCTTCAGCCATCTCTAAATATCTAGGTCCTTTTGCTTTTGTTGAATACATTGTACCTACTTGACTGCGAAGGCCTTTCCCTAAATCTTCAAGACCTGCACCGATAGGAAGTCCACCTTCTGAGAAAGCTGTCTGAGTTCTTCCATATACGATTTGTAAGAAAAGTTCACGCATAGCTGTGTTGATTGCGTCACAGACAAGGTCTGTATTGAGCGCTTCTAAAATAGTTTTGCCTGTTAAGATCTCAGCTGCCATAGCTGCTGAGTGAGTCATACCAGAACATCCTACTGTTTCAACTAACGCTTCTTCGATGATACCGTCTTTAACATTTAAAGTAAGCTTACAGGCTCCTTGTTGAGGTGCACACCAGCCTACTCCATGTGTCAGACCACTAATGTCTTTTATTTCTTTTGCTTGTACCCATCTTCCTTCTTCTGGAATTGGCGCTGGGCCATGGTTAACCCCTTTTGCTATTGGGCACATTAAATCTACTTCATGTGAATAAATCATTGTCATGACTCCTTTCCACTCAAATATATTTAAAGATATCTCTTTAAATCATAATTTTAACAATACAACCTTATTGTATAGGGGCTTAAGTAATCTGTCAATATTTATCAGTTTTTAAATTTATTTAAAATGGTAAAGTCTGTAATTTCCCACGGCTTCATTGCCATAATGAGTGGCTATGCCTAGGGCTCCCTTATCTAAAATGGTTTGAAAAATCGTGCATTTCTTTTCTATATCCTTTGGTGTGGCCTCCAAAATTTGATATTGCAGCTGTTCGATATAATCCTTTTTAATACCCATCATCAGTAATCTCTCTTGTATATCTGTCTGTTCCATTTGACTGCCAAGCAATCTAAATTGACTGTGCACCCTTGATAGTGCCTCAATTTTACTGGTTTCTGACAAACTTTGGTCTATGCCGCCTTGCAAATAAGCCGGAATGTTTTTGAGGATACCTAAGGACGTTTTGTAATTAGGGTCTCTATAGGTAAAAAGTGCAATGGTATCTGGAAAATTCAGTTGACAGCCTGCCCCATAGGCCCCTAGTTCTGTGCGAATATGAGGTGTCAAATAATACTTTGTTAAATAGGCTGCCGTCAAATAATCTGTGCCATCTAACAATCCCTTGGGTTTTGTATACTGCAAATAAAGATAGTCTACCTGTGTCTCATTAACAAATAGGCTTTTTTGTGGATAGACGCTAAACTGATACTTTGGCACGATGATTTCAAGCCTTGGCTGCGTTTTAATCAGATTTTTCCAGCTTGCTTCATAGGGATTTATATAGGAAAATGAGGCGGTTGTGGCCACTACGACACCTTTTTGGTTGTAGATCTTGTTGTCTATCTCTTTGATTTTATGGATCCATCCTAGATCCTTTTGATGATTGATTTGCTCGCAGAAGGCATAGAGCGGATAACCCTGTTCATAAAGATACCGCTTGCTGCCCTTGTCACTGCCCATATTTAAGCTAGAAAGGGCACTTAGGACATTGGCACTCCATACTTCTCTAAACTCTGTTACAAACTTAACAAGCTGGTGTTTGTACCATCTTTCATCTTTGGCTAGCAAGCTCTCCCGCGCTCTTATCAATAAGGCTGCATGGTTGGTTTCATCCTCAGCTGAAAGCACTGTAATCTTTAGAAACGGAGAATAATCCTCCTCATTATCATAAGCCAAACATTTGGTATCTAATACGCCTTTAAAAGGCGTCTCTTCTTTTGCACTTTCATTTAGCATATAAGCGTACAAAAACATATAGGGCAGCTGTTCCTGCGGAATGTGCGAGGTGTTGTAATAAAGCTGCGACCTCGCCAATCCTTTAGGAAGCTTTGCTGAAATATAGGCCTGATCTCCATCTACTTTGATTTTAGTATTGATTTCAGGCTTTAAAATAAGCTGATTCAGACTGACAGGCTTTAAAGAGGGGTTGCCCTTCTCTTTTTGCCAGCTGAGCATCTCCTCGGTAATGCCTGTCCATTGTTTTTCGGTGATCTGGGTCAGGGTCAGAGGATTTAAAATCTTAGGTTTTGACGGAGACAGTTCTAAGGTGTAGGTTACAGCATCTTTAAAGAGTAGCTTAGCATAATTGGTTTTTAAGGTTCGTATTTTTTTTAACTTTTCTTTTTTGATAAAATATTGGTAGATTTCTCTGTCATGGGCCCATCCGTCCAAAATAGACTGGGCTATATCAATCCCTCTTGTGGGGCTTTCTTCACTATTTAATAACGCTAGTTTGGCCTGCTTAAGGGTATCCTTTTCTAAAGCCTCCTGTTTGCAAAACTGCTCTCCTATCTCCTGGGTAATATGATCTAGAATATCGCTATAGACCTTGCAGTGATCTGAATCAATATCCTGTAAAACAATGGAATAGATAGGATAGGGCAGGTCATCATCTTTAAAGACTTTGACATGGGCAAAGCCAGCTTCTCTGACCCGCTGCTGAAAAAGTGAGTTGGTATTTAATAAATACGTATTAATCCATAAATCCATTTCCTGCATTTCGGCAGCTGACAAGGACCTTGAGATAATAAAACTTTTGACAAGACTTGTCTTTTGCCCCTCGGGCAGTACGTTATACTTTTGATAGCCTTTATTTTTAGGCAAATCTACTTTAAGGTCAATCTCCTGTTTGCTCAAAGGATACTCTGATACATAGCTTTCGATCACCTCCAAAACCTGATCAATTTCAATTGCTCCGTATAAAATAATCTTCATATTGCTTGGGTAATAATAGTTTTGATACACTTTGATAAACTGCTCATACGTAAGCTTTGGGATTTCATTGGGGTTTCCTCCGCTGTCATTCGCATAGTGGGTATCTTGGTACACCGCTTCCCTTATACTACGGTATATCGTGCGATCAACACTGCTATAGGCCCCTTTCATTTCATTGTAGACAACCCCTCCAAAGCCTTTGGTTTCAGGGTTATAATTAAAAGATTCTTCATAAAAACTATTGGACTGGTTAAGCATATCCGGATGGAATACACTATCTAAATAGACATCCAACAGATTCATATAACATTCTTCATAAGGGGTTGCAAAAGGAAAAATTGTCATATCCCCACTTGTAAGTGCATTCATAAAGATATTGGGGTAGGCACTGTTTGCATCAAAAAAAAGTTTGGATGAGGGATATGCCCTAGAACCAGTGAACACCGTATGTTCAATAATATGGTTAACCCCTGTGCTGTCTGTTGTGGGCGTCTTGACTCCTAGGGTGAAGCTTTTTCTTAGATCCTCATTTTCTATCCAAATCACACTTAGACCTGATTGTTCGTGCAGGTAAGTATGTATACGATCCTTTCCATAACTTATTGAATCCATTTCTTTAAAATCATTTTCTGCGCCGTAGCTGGTGATGCTCCATGCGACCCATAAAACAAGTATACCGAAACTTTTCTTAATCATCTTTCGTCCTCCTGGTTTTTAGAGTTAGAATATGCATTAAGGTTATATCTCATACCCTCGTTTCATATATTATAGATAGCAAATACATTATTAAAGGAGGGATTATAAAATGCTTCGTCCATTTTATCCCCCTATTATGTCACGTCAGCAGCTGGGCTCTTTGATTGTCGAAACCATTACCGACCGTGTAACAGGTTCGATGCAGCCTGTTCCAGATGTTCTTGTAACTGTCAAACAAATGAGCAGTACCGGCGAGGAGGCAACGATTGCCGAGTTAACGACCAATGAAGTAGGTCAGACCGCTGTTATAGAAGTCCCTGCCCCACCTGTTGAATTTAGCCTAGACCCTCTCAATACCCAGACTCCTTTTTCTGCTTTTACTGTAGAAACAAGAAATGCTCAGTTTTTAGACACCTCTGTCATAGGCTCCCAGGTCTTTGCCGATATCCAGTCGATACAACCTATCAATCTGATTTCGACCCGGAAAGGTGCCCGGCAGCTCGCTGAGGTCATCATCATAGGCCTACCCACCTTATATGGCAATTTCCCGCCTAAAATACCAGAGCCCGAAATACAGATCTTTCCTCCTGGCTCTGGTTTTATTACCCTTGATAGTGTTATCGTACCTGAACTTGTTATCGTCCATGCCGGTACGCCCAATGACAACAGTGCGCCCAATTATACTGTTTCTTATATGGACTATATTGCCAATGTGGCCTCCTCTGAAATCTATCCGACTTGGCCTCTGGAAACGATTAGAGCTAATATTATAGCCATCGTTTCATTTACCCTTAACAGGGTTTTCACAGAGTGGTACCGTAATCAGGGTAAAAATTTTACCATTACCAATTCTACTGCCTTTGACCATGCCTTCTTTTATGGCCGCAATGTATTTGACTCGATTGTTCCGGTTGTTGCCGATGTGTTTAATACTTATATTCAAAGACCTGGTGTCATGCAACCTCTTCTGGCTCAGTATTGTGACGGTGTTCAGTCCCAGTGCCCCAACTGGATGACCCAGTGGGGCAGTAAAGACCTCGGGGATCAAGGCTACACTGCTGATCAAATCCTACGAAATTTTTATGGGGATATCAATATTCCTACTGCTGAAACTGTAGAGGGCATTCCAGAGTCTTATCCAGGGGCGCCTTTAAGACTCGGAGATACAGGTCCTAATGTTAGAAAAATTCAGGAGCAGTTAAACCGCATCGGTGATAACTACCCCTTGATCCCCAAAGTTATAGCTGACGGTGTTTTTGGTGCTTCGACTGAAGAAGCTGTTCGCACATTCCAAAGGATTTTTCATCTGACACCTGACGGTATTATAGGTAGAAATACCTGGTACAAAATCTCCGCTATTTACGTAGCTGTTACCCGGATGGCAGAGGTTATTTAAAAAGGGCAAGCTCGCTGAGCCTGCCCCTTCTCTTTTTGTTATTCTGTTTTGATAGCACTTAGTGCTGAAAGCTTCATAGCTCTTTTGGCTGGGAAATAACCTGAAACAAGGCCAATGACTGTTGAAAAAACCACTGCTCCAATCATCAACCATGGTGGAATCACTGAAACCTTGCTAGCGCCATTCATACCTATGACATTGGCAATGCCCCCCCCTACGGTGTTCACAATAAGCGAAACCGCTGAAGAGATAATGACTCCTACCAATCCTCCTATCCCACCAATCATAATCGCCTCTACCAAAAACATCTTTTTAATATCTGGAAGTTTTGCGCCTATGACCTTCATGATGCCTATCTCTCTAGTTCGTTCATAAATACTCATCATCATTGTGTTAGCAATACCAATGGCTGCAACCAAAAGTGAAATGGCACCAATCCCTCCTAAAGCCATCTGCATACCATTTGAGACCTTCTTCATCTCAGTCAGCCAATCCATGGAACTATAGGCCATATACCCTTCAGCCTTGATAGCCTCCTGCACCTCCATAACTTTATCGCGGTCACTTACCTTGATTTTGAGTTCATTATAAGTCCCTTTGGCAGGAGTCATATAGCCCCTGCCACGGTTATTATTGTTTTGTTTGCCATACAGCTTTTCTTCGTATTTTTTCTTTTCTTCTACTAGCTTGTCAAATATTTCTCGTGGCACATAAGCATTGTTAGCCACCTCATAATTCGTTTCAGAAAGAACACCCACAATTTTAAGCTCTATAGCTTTTGGTGCTTTGATTTTCTCTCCATCAAAGTTTTCTAATATAGGTTTGCCTGTTCCATAATCAAATTGTGCGATCTCCAATTGCATCTTATCTGCCTCAAAGTTAATTGGAAGCGCTTCTGGGGGGTTGTTCCAGTTAGGCCTTTTTCCTATTTTAGTAAATTGTTTAGGAATTTCACCGCCTACAACCATGGCATTCTTTTCCCCTTGATTCATGTCTCTTCCTTGAACAGCTGAATAACCAAGGGCTTTCATATCCTCTGCATCTAAAGCATAGATCATCATATCCCAGTTGGTCCTGTATTTACCATAGCTTATATAAGCATTCGTCATCAACGAAGGGATGACTCTTTCTACATATTGTCTTTTGGAAAGGCTTTCTATCGCCTTATCATCTAATTTCGGGGCTTTAGCATCCTGATTTTGTCCCCCTGCAACTGTAATAACCGTTAGGTTGCCCATTTGAGAGATTTGCTCTTCAAAATTTCTATCCATTGCAATCCCCAAGGACAACATCAGTATGATTGAACAAGCGCCAATAACCACCCCTAATATCGTCAAAAAGGTTCTGAGTTTACGCCGCCACAAATTACGTACACTCATCAAAATGATATCAATCGTCTTCATTAAGCATCATCTCTTCTTTTTTAGCTTTTCTCTTTTTGAGTACGACACTGGTAACTATGATGCTGATAATAACCCCTGCACCTATTCCTAGCATCAGCGGAATTTTTGCTACTGGTTGCCCCGACATCATAGCTGGGTCATCCATCGGCATATTCTCCGGCGGAGCCATCTCTGCTACTTCCAGTGTGAATTCCTTTATGATTTGTTTAACTTCTCCTGTGGCTTCTTCGTACTCTATAATCATATTACCGTTCAACATCCCCGGCATATCCGGTATGATCGTAGGAGCATAATTCTCAGTTGCGCCTTTCTCAAAGCTACCTACAAACATTTTATTTTCCTGAACAGTAAACCCTTCTCCTTCAATATGTATCATCATATTATTAATATCCGTTTTACCTGTATTATAGATGGTTGCATTAAAATAGGTTGGCATCCCTATTTGGGCGTAATCTACCTGAATATCACCTACTTCCACCTGAGTCACCTGTTCAACTGGAATACCAATAGCTTCCGTTGCTTTGACTTCATTGCCTTTATTGTCCTCATATTCCATCTCTAAAGTCACCTCATAGGTTTTGGGACTGGCACTAGGAATAGTATACAGTCTGATTTTCTTAACCTCTGTTTGCCCTGGCATCAGATCTGCTATATAAAAGGTATTGCTGGCTCCTACTGGTGTAAAAACGCTGCCGGTATTCTTTTCCCCTTCTTCTCTTACCGCAAGACTTGCCTTTAAATTATGTACGGCCTGTGTCTGGTGTGCGTTTAAAAAGCCAATCTCCAGATCAAACTGTTCTCCTGCTCTTACTACAACCGGCTCTGATTTATAGTGTCCAATGATGACCTTGGGTGTACCTTTTTTTACCTCTGAGCCCTCTTCATCTTTATCGGGGTTTGAAATGTTGACACTGCTGTACTGTGAAATTTTTGTGGGCTCCTCGCCGTCTCCATACTCTATGGCTATCTCTATAGGATGGGTACTGCTAACAGCTGCTCTTGTAGCCGCCAGAGTCACAGCATACTGTTTTTTCTCCCCTGCCTTCAGCTTTGAGATGAAAAAGAGATTTTGAGATTTAGGAACGATTCCTTCATCTCCTTTTACAGAGATTTTAAGGTTTTCAGCTTCTCCTTTAGAAGACACATCGAACTTAACAGTGAAATTCTCATCTACGCCATAAGTCCCTAGTGGCGAAACCACATTACCAATCACTACTTCCGAAGAAACTGAGGAGGCCGAAGTACTTAAATAAACGGATTGTGTATCTTTTGCCTCTTCACCTAAAGAATTCAGATAGGTCATATCAATTTTCAAAGGCACTGTCCCCTGTGTAACTTTACCATCTACTCTCAGCTTTAGGGTAATATCACTGCTTCCCTTTGCATTAATGACTGGAATATGCTTAACATTTCCACCGCTTACTACCGCTACATTTTCTGAACTAAACTCTACCCTGATATTTCTAGCCACCCTTTCTCCTACGTTTCGGATGGTGAAAGTGGCATCCTGTGAAACCCCTGGTGTAAAAATCTTTGTATCATTAGTACTAACTTCCAATAAGGAAGGTACGATATGGCTATCTACTTGTAAATTAATCGGAAATGATACACCGTTAACCGTGGCTGTTGCTTTATAAACCTTTGCTTTAACCTCTGAACCTACCTCTACAGAAAAGCTGGCTGTTTTGATTTCCTTTGACTGCAACTGTGAAATAATGGCTTCTTCTGTTTTGATTTTGATACCCTCTACCTTTTCTGCCAGTTCCAATTTAACTTTGACATTTTTAAGAGTCTTATTCCCTTGGTTAATTACCTTCACTTGGGCATTTTGGGTAGCATCTGCTTTAACAAGCACATTGGCACTGTCGTCTACCTTAACCATATCCTGCGTTTCCTCAATAGTCATCCCACTGAGTGTAATATCTTTATATATGCTTTGTGTTTCTTTATCTTCATTTTCTATTTGAATCCTAACCGTAGCATCTTTACCTCTCCCAGTATATTTAAGACCACTGATGACAATTCTATTAGGATACTTTTCTTCTGCATCACGATACTCTACACTGTAAATCATTTTGGAACTATCTATAGCTCCACCACTTACAGCCACGGCATCATCTGCTGGAAAGTTATTGTCACCTTTTAAAATATTATACTCTCCCATCTGTACATTGACATTTAAAGTGAAATTATCTTCTGGATATAAATAAGAAGTCCCTTGGGTAAGGCTAACTATGTAGTCGTCATCTGCATAGACCGATAAAGTCGTTATAGGCATTAAAAAGCTTATGGCCATTACCAGACTTAGAACTGCTCCGATCCATCTACTCTTGTTTTTCATAAGTC
>JAQSYC010000317.1 GCA_029256345.1 Clostridia bacterium
AAAATGGCGGATTTAAGTGGAGTCATTAGTAAAGAACAGTTAATGAGCCTTGTTGATATGGAACTTGAGTTTTTAGAGGATGAGCAGGAATTGATTGTTGTAGTTGCGAAAGACTGAGAAAACCAAAAGGAAGGATGACATGATAATAACTGAAATTTCGGATGAAATCATGGCTTTTTTGGAATTAAAAGAGGATAGTCAGTTTTCAAATATAGCACCAGAGGACTACGCATTTTATCTCTCGAAAAGTATGGCGTTTGGGAAAATAGAGGGTGAGAGATATCGAAGACAGGATTTGGAAGCAATCCTTAAATCAGAAGGGGTTCAAATTTTGTACCATCAAAATATAAATGCCACGGAAACACCGTTTTCGATGATACAGTCCCAGATTTATTTTACCAAAGAAGAAAAAAAGATTGAAATCTTCGTTGGAGTTATCGAGGAAAAGCGAAAGGCGATGGAGAAATTTGGTTTAATGATATCAGCAGAAGAGATGAGACGACTTCATTTGGCGCATGAATTTTATCATTTTCTGGAGTTCTCTAGGGATCAGCGTACAGGTGAACGTCTGCCGCCTATTAGTAAAAAACTACTAGGAATAATTCCAGTTCAGTCTTATGTAACAAGAACCAATGAAATTGCAGCGCACCAGTTTGCTAAGGAAGTTTGTAACTTTCCTATTCATCCTAAGATCATGGACTACTGTTATCAGATAACAAAAGGTGCATATAGAAGGCAAGCTTTTGGCGCCTTGATATTAAGTGTGCAAACGGAATTGGAAAAAGGAGGATATCAATGGAACTAATCCCATATCATGACAAAACGATAATGGTACTTGGAGAATATGATACAGTTGTAATCGGAGGAGGGCTAGCGGGAACATCTGCTGCAATCAGTGCAGCCAGAGGGAAAAATAGTACCCTAATTGTTGAAAAACAGATTGCACTTGGCGGAACGGCGACCAATGCACTTGTAAGTCCTATGATGCCATCTTATGTAAAACACGAACAAAATTTTCATGAAATTGAAGAAGCATTAAAAAAATATCAAGCTGACACAAGAGAGGAAGTCACTGGTTATATATGGTTTAATAAAGAAACCATGGCAAGAGCCCTAGAAGATATTTATATCAGATACGACGGAGAAATCCTTTATGATGCAACGCTTGTGGATATTATTCTAGAACAGCAAATAATTAAGGCTGTGGTGTTAGTGACTATGGAAGGGCTTGTAGCTGTAAGGGGAAGACAATTTATTGATGCTACTGGAGATGCTATCCTTACTAGATTAGCTGGTATAAATGTAACCTCTGGGGATGAAGATGGCAATAACCAAATGAGTTCCCTGCGTTTTGAAATGGCGGGAATTGATGTGGGAAAATATAGGGAGTATTGCTTGTCTTTAAAGGATGAATTTTCTCCTCTTATAAACGGATACTATTTTGAATCTGCCATGGTAAAAGGAAAAAGTTTTAAACTAGAGCCTATCTTCGAAAAGGGAGTGAAAGATGGCATCCTAAAAGAAGAAGATTTGAGATATTATCAGTGTTTTTCCCTCCCATCCAAAGAAGGCTGTATGACCTTTAACTGTCCCCATATTGGAAGCTTGAAAAATAACACAAGTGCTCTTGCACGTTCAAAAGCAATTGTAGAAGGAAGACAGATGATTTCGCGTCTCGTTACATTCTTAAAAGGATATATGCCGGGATTTGAGCGTGCCTATCTATCCAACGAGGCTTCTATGCTTGGCATCCGAGAATCTTATCGCTTAGTTGGAAAATATGTCTTAACAGAAGAGGACTATATCAATCGGGCAAGGTTTGAAGATGCTATCGCCAAGGGAGACTGGTACATTGATGTGCATTCTGCGAGTAAGGGATTGGTTCATAAGGATAAGTTTATAAAGGGAGAATACTATGAGATACCATACCGGTCATTGGTAAACGAACTGGTGAAAAATCTGATAACTGTAGGAAGATGTATCTCTACTACTTTTCTTATGCAGGCAAGTATACGCATCCAACCAACGGTTATTGACATGGGAGATGCGGCAGGAAGAGCTTGCGTTTATGGAAAAGAAAAAAATATTGAACTCACCGATATTAATGGCGCTCATTTAAAATAATATAAAAGAAAACATAAAAAAAAAAGCACTTTAAAGGTTGTTTGAATAGATTTTATCAGAAAGAGAAGAAATCTATTTAACATAAGAGAGTTTAAACTACTGGTTCAAGGTAACTTAAATGCTAATGGTAAGTAGTCTATACGTTAGGGTATGAAGATCATTTTTAGAAATATTATGTTTTTTAAAAAAGCATTATGACTAAAGTAGAAATAATTGAAACTAAGTATTTGATTAAAAATTTCAAAAGATTTAAAAATATAATAGCAACAAATGTATAAAAGATACAAAGATAGCAAAATAAATGATAAAAAATATAGTAATATATTAATTAGCTTTTATTATAATGAGCTAAAAATATGTTAAACAGGGGGACGTTAAAAAATGAATACAAATCAAAAAAGAATTGTACTTTCGTGGATGCTTGCTTTAACAATGCTATGCAGTATGATATCATTGCCACAGCTTAATGTTTATGCAACAGAATCCATTATGTCAGATGAAGGTAGCTCAAGTTCTATGAGTACAGATGCCTTGGGTGAAGTAACAACAGGTTCAGTAATAAATATTAAAGTTTTAAATGCAAGTGACTTGTCTATAGGTGATATAGCAGTAGATACACAGTTTCAAGATTATTTTACAATCGCAGCAAGTAGTAGTAAACAAGTAACCATCGATGCCCATGAAAAAGCAGCAGTAGATGGGACAACATTTACACAAAGGATTAAACTTAATGGATCAGGTAGTGAGACAGAGCGTTCTATTCATTTTACAACAACAGATAAAGCAACTGTTGAAATCTATGCTATAAGTGGTAGCAGTAGCGCAGAACGCTCACTAGAGTTATATGCAAAAGGTGGCACAATAGCAATCGGGACCGCAGAGGCAAAGAAGATCGATATAGTAAAAAGTATTATCACATTAGATAATGCAGGTGATTATTATCTGAAATCTCCATCAAGTGGGGTCAATATCTACTCAATAAAAGTAGTAACAGGAGATGCACCACAAGAGCCAGATAGGCCAGAATGGAGTAGCGTTAAGAAGCCAGAAATTACTTCTGTTGCTTCTAAAGAAGGGAATGATCAGGTAATACAGGTAAACTTTACTTTAGATATTAGTCAGGCAGGTGCAGATAGAGCCATTGTAGAAATGCAGGATGAAACAGGAACTGTTATTGATAGTGTAGTTGTTGGGCAAAGCGAAAACGCTACAAAAAGAGCAGAGTTTACCCCGAGTAAAAGTGGTAACTATCGTTTTGTAGTAAAGGCAGAAAGAGAGAGTGAAGAGCCACTCATATCTTCAGTATCTGATAGCTTTAGCTACAGCCTGCCATTAGCAGCACCAGTTGCAAATGTCTATAATAAAGGTCAAGGAAGTATTTTAGTAAAATGGCCAGCTGTTTTAGAAGCAGAAAAATATAAAGTAGAGTATAAAGCAGAAGGCAGCGAGTATATACAAGCAGCCACTGTAAAAGGCTTAGAAGAGACAATACCAAGTCTTATGGTTGGTAGTACATACACAATTAGAGTAACTGCAATAAGAGGCGATGATAATGTACCTTCAATAGAGGTACTTATAAAAGTCAAAGATGAAGAAGAAAGAGAATGGGCGTTTACTTATTTCGGACAGTCTGCAAGTGGAAGTCTGAATACCTTTGAGATGGTGGATAGTGATAACTTACAATTTAAGTTGAATTCTTGCACGGTAAAGAGTGATGGAACAATTGATAAAAAAGGTGGTAAATTTACAACATTCCACGATGGCATTTCATTGTACTATACAGAAGTTGATGCTAAAACAGAAAACTTTGAATTAACAGCAACTTTTGATCTAGACTATATCAACCTAACACCAGATGGACAAGAGGGCTTTGGACTTATTGCAATGGATAGCATCGGGGAACATGGGAAAAGCAGTCCTAACCATTACACGAATTCAGCAGCTATTATTGCAACAAAATTTGAGAAAAAAGAAGCGGGTGTAGTAACAGCTACCTCAAAGGATACGATAGGTACACGGTTTGTTTCGGGTATTACGCCAGAGGTTTTAAGTGGTGGTGACAGTGCTATTGCGGCAGCAGGGAAAAATGTATCTGCCGGGTATAGCTACGATCCAGCTGATCTTGTAAAACAGGGAGAAAGTTATACATTAACCCTTAAGAAAACGAATACTGGTTATCATATGATTTTAGGAAATGATCTAGCAACTGAAAGGATTATGTATCATCCAGATAAACTTTTACAGCTAGACGGTGAAAAGGTATACGTAGGTTTTGCCGCGGCAAGGGGATGTAACGTAACAGTGAGGGATATTTCTATGAAAATAACAAATCCTGCTACAGATGCTCCAGCGGT
>JAQSYC010000318.1 GCA_029256345.1 Clostridia bacterium
TAGAAGGAGAAGATAAATAATGAATGAGCATTTAGCAAGTATTCATATAAAAGATGTGAATGTATTTTATGGGACTTATCCTGCACTTAAAAATATAAATATGACTATTAGAAAAAATGCCATCACAGCTTTTGTTGGACCATCAGGGTGCGGTAAAACTACCCTTTTAAAGTCTATTAATCGCATGAATGATTTTATAAAGGATTTTAAACTGACTGGGAATATCTTAGTTGATGAAGAAGATATCTACAGTTCTAACAAACAAGAGTATTTAATAAGCCTACGGAGAAAGATAGGTCTTGTATTTCAAATGCCAAATCCTTTTAGAACAAGTGTGTATGATAATTTAAGCATGCCTATTTTAGAAAAAGTCCCCGGCATGCCCAAAAAACAGGTAGATAAAATCATACTTAAAGTGTTGGAAGAAACTCATATTTATGAGGAGGTAAAAATGCGCTTACAGACCAATGCAGAAAAACTGTCTGGGGGACAGCAGCAACGGTTATGTATAGCAAGGGCATTGGCGATAGAGCCGCAAATTATACTTTTTGATGAGCCATGCTCTGCGCTAGACCCTATATCGACTATGAAGATTGAAGATTTGCTGGAAGAACTCAAGAAAGAATATACCATTGTAATAGTAACCCATAATATGGAACAAGCAGCTCGTATAGCGGATTATGTAGGTTTTTTTTATGAAGGAGAACTTATAGAATATAATACGTGTGATAAGATTTTTACAAGCCCCCACAAAGAACTCACACAAAATTATCTAAGCGGAAAATTTAGTTAAGCTAAAAGACAAGGAGAAATAAGTATGAAAAAGCTTTTAATAGGAACGATTGTATTAGTACTACTACTTACGGGATGTGCACAAAGTGAATCTACTGCAGGTGAAGCAGCAGTACAGCTTAATGAGGAGGCTAAAAGTGAAACCACATCGGAAGAAATCATGGAACGGGTGGAGATCTCTACTTTAGGGGAGTCTATTCCAATGTCAATTTAGTGCCACAAGATGCCTATACTTATTACAGTGACCTTTATGCAGAAGCACCAAGTTATGTTGTGAGCAATGAAAAGGTGGGAGAAACGATGAGTATAGAAAGATCAAAAAACGGATTAAGTGCTGTACTGCAGTTTTTAGCAGATGGAGAGGGAAAAAGTAAAATTATTATGGAGGTTGTTATGCTAGACTAAAATAAAGAAGGTTAAAAACCCAGTAGGCTTTGATAGTACTGGGTTATTTTGATGATTTCTAATTTGAAAACAGGCGCCATAAATGTCTTTTTAGAGACTTGAAAAGAGGTGTAGTATGAGATAAAAAGAATAAAGGGGTTGCCATAACTTAAGAAGTATGATATTCTAATTCTTGTGGAAAAGAAAAAAATGTCGCGGGGTGGAGCAGCTGGCAGCTCGTTGGGCTCATAACCCAAAGGTCGTAGGTTCGAATCCTGCCCCCGCTATTCTATAATTGTGAAAAAACTCTTATATCTTTTGATATAGGAGTTTTTTATTGAGATGGTGCGGGAAATAGACATCTATTCTAAGTACTGCAATATATTTTAGTTGGAGGTAAAGATGGCTATAAGCAAAAGAATAAATGATCAGATTAACTATAGCAACAGAAAAAAAACAAATCAGGATTTTATGTACAAGGATTTGAGAAGAAGTAACTGCTTTAATTGTGATTTTTCAAATTCTAACTTTAATCATACAAGTCTTAGAGGCGCACAGTTTAAGTCTTGTAACTTTTCAGAAACGACATTTGAATCAGCAGAGTTTGTTGCAACAAATCTTAAAAACAGCAAATTCAAGCAAGCTCAATTTGTAAACACACTTTTTGATTCTGTGAATTTAGAAGGAGTGGACTTTGAAGGGGCTGTATTTAATAAGGTTATCTTTGTAGGAACAGATTTAAGCCGGGCAATCCATTTAGATTTATCAAATCCAGAAATTAAAGTATTTAATGAAATGCCAGAGTTTGAAGTGAGCAAAAGACTTGAGACTGCTTTTAACTCAATTATGAAAAATGACTACATCAAGTTTGCAAGAGTGCTAGATACAAAAGAGGGAAAGATGAATCCCATTAGTATGATGATACTGTTAGAGAACTTTGATGAAGAAGTTTTAATACAAGGGCTAGGTCTTATAAAAAGAAATACCGACAAAGATTTTTGTACACTAAGTTATATACTTAAAGAGCTAAGAGATTATAAAGCTGAAGGTCTTATTTAAAATAGATAAGTAGAAATTTATAGGTTAAAGTTAATCACCCCCTTCAATTCTGGCAGTAGAGCTAGAATTGAAGGGGGTAAAATTTTAAATATTTTAGTATAATGGGGCTTATAGAAAAATATAAAGCTGTGTTAGGAATGTTCATTTTGTGGTATAATACTGCATAAAGATAAAGAAATAATAGATTTTTATAGAAGGGAAAATACATGAGTTATTTAGCTTTATATCGAAAATACAGGCCGCTTGTCTTTGACGATGTGGTAGGACAAGAGCATATTGTCAGAACCCTCACTAATCAAATCAACACCCAGCGCGTAGCTCATGCTTATTTGCTCTGCGGAAGCAGGGGAACAGGTAAGACCACTATTGCCAAGATCTTTGCACGGGCGGTCAACTGTGAAGCACCAGTCCATGGATCGGCCTGCGGTGTATGCTCGGCATGTCAAAAAGTACAAGATGGCTCAGGGATCAATATTATAGAAATAGATGCAGCTTCCCATAATGGGGTGGATAATATCAGGGAAATTAATGAAGAGGTTAAATACACACCAGCTGTAGGAAAATATAAGGTTTATATTATAGATGAGGTACATATGCTTTCAACAGGAGCATTTAATGCGCTTCTTAAAACCCTTGAAGAGCCGCCAGCCCATGTGATATTTATCTTAGCGACCACAGATCCTCAAAAGATACCCGTTACTATTCTCTCAAGATGCCAAAGGTTTGATTTTAAAAGATTGTCTGCTCAAGAGATTGAGGAGCGGTTAGCGCAAAGTATGTCATTTTATTTTGATGAAACCATTACTTTTGATAAAGTGCTTTATATGGTGGGAGCAGTGGACAGCAGTATATTATTTGACATGATTTATGCTATAATAGCACAGGATACAAAAAAAGCTCTCGAACTATGTGAAGCAGTTAACCGTCAAGGCAAAAGCATCAGACAGTTTGCAGGAGACCTTTTAGAGCATAGCCGTAATTTATTGGTGGCTAAGACTACAAATGGGACAGCGAGTGTGTTAGACTATAGCAGTGAATATATTACAAGGCTTAAGGAGCAGGCAGAAGGGATAAAAATCAATGAACTGATGCGGTATATTAAGCATTTTGGACAGCTGGAATATGAACTTAGAAACGCCCTGTCTCCCAGAATTCTTTTAGAGGTAGCCATTCTGAAGCTTTCAGAAGTGCAGATGGATACTTCACCAGAAAGTATGATGACTAAGATGCAGCTTTTGGAGCAAAAGCTAGAGAAATTAATTGAAGAAGGCTTAAAAGCCGCTCCTACTGTACCAGTCCAAGCGGCAGTGTTTTCTAAAGAAGTGGTTCCAGCAAGGCTACCTAAAGCTGTGCCAGAGGATATACGGGTACTTATCAAAAAGTGGCCGGAGATAAAAGCTAAATTGGGAAGAGCCGCATGGTCTATATTTGAGACAACCGAAGCTGGTTTTGTAGAAGAGGATATTTTCTATATTGTCTATAAGCAAGGGATGGATGTGGGTGTTAATGCCCATCTGGAAGACCTTAAAAAGGCAATTAATGAGATTGCTGGCAAAGAGGTGAGGGTAAGACCTATACATGCAGATGAATATGCCTCAAAATGCATAGAGGTGTATGGTTCACATCCGGAACAGACAGAAGATATAAAAGACATGGCTTCTATCCTAAAAAATGTAGCTGCTAAAATAAATTTTAATATAGAACTTAAAAATTAGGAGGAATAAAATATGAAAAATTTTGGTGGTATGCCAAACATGCAACAACTCATGAAGCAAGCACAAAAAATGCAAAAACAAATGGAGGAAACACAAGCTATACTTGAAGAAAAAGTCATTACAGCCACATCTGGCGGTGGTATGGTAGAAGTCACTGTCACAGGTAAAAAAGAGGTTAAAGCCATTAAGATCAAAGAAGAAGTAGTGGATCCAGAAGATATAGAAACATTAGAGGATTTAGTTTTAACAGCAGTAAATGAAGCACTTCGTCAAGCAGAAGAGTATTCACAAAAAGAAATGGGTAAAGTAACGGGAGGACTTCCAACAGGAGGGTTATTCTAGTGAGTGGTTATTATGGCGACAAAATGATAGCCCTTATCGAGGAGTTATCAAGACTGCCGGGTATAGGAAGCAAATCTGCCCAAAGGCTTGCTTTTCATATTATTAGTTTGCCGCAGGAAAAGGTTAAAAAATTAGCGGATACCCTTGTGGATGCCAGAGAAAACATCAGTTACTGTGAAAGATGCTGGACTATTACAGATAATAAGCTTTGTCCGATATGCAGGGATGAAAAAAGAGCTAATCGCCAGATCATGGTAGTAGAAGACTCTAGGGATATGGCTGCTTATGAAAAAACCAAAGAATATAAAGGGCTGTATCACATATTGCATGGGGCTATTTCACCGATGATGGGAGTAGGACCTAGTGATATTAAGATTAAGGAGCTGCTCACTAGGCTTCAGAAAGAAGAAGTAGACGAAGTGATTATTGCAACAAATCCTAACATAGAGGGAGAAGCAACAGCTATGTATATCAGCAAACTGCTTAAACCCTTAGGTATTAAAACAACCCGTATTGCTCATGGCGTCCCTGTTGGTGGGGATCTTGAGTATGTTGACGAGATCACTCTGTCAAGAGCATTACAGGGAAGAAGAGAAATGTAATTTATAAATAAAATTTTATTTTAAAATATGGTTAAGGGAAAAATAAAAATTTCTTTTAACCATATTTGATATATGTGGTATTTTTATTTAAGCTATCATCAAAAGATACTGCTTGAAATATATCCTATTAAATTGTAAACTTAAGCTACATTAATGATAAGGCAAATAGGATAAAATTTAATAGGCGTAAACGGTAGAAGGAGGAAGTGGTGTTGCAAAACAGGAAAAGGACAGATAATGAAAAGATAATATTAGCTAAGATAAGAGAATGCGGTGCTATGACCAAATATGATTTAGCAGAGAAGATGAATATAAGTATCCCTACAGTTACGACTAATGTGAATAAACTCTTAAATGAAGAGGTTTTAAAAGAGGTAGGCGTGCTGGAAGTAGACTATGGACGTAAGCCGATACTTATAGATATCAACTATGAGAGATACTTCAGTATCGGCATAGATATTCAAAAAAATCATATCTATTGCTGTTTGATGAACCTAAAATTCGAAATC
>JAQSYC010000319.1 GCA_029256345.1 Clostridia bacterium
GCTTTAGGCACGGGTGCTTTCTCAAGATAATACATTTCATTATTTTCTTCATTGTTCATAATAACATCTCCTTTTAATTAGTAGAATTCTACCTAATTGTACAAAAGAAAGCGCTGTTAAGCGCGATTGCTAGTGCCTATGTTTTTATATGCTTTTACCAGCAATTCTAAAAAGGCTATCTTCTGTTCATTCGTAAATCCTTGCAACAGTTTTCGCTCAGTTTCCGCAAAGATATTTTCAGTTTCATCTATCAACTGCATGGACTTTGCGGTAATTTCAATTTTCATTGTACGCCCGTCCTCATCACCCTGCTGCCGGATAATAAATCCGCTTTTTTCAAGTCCATTCAGAAGGCTTGTGACTGAAGGGCCACTTAGCCCCATGGACTCACTTAATGCCTTGCGGCTTATTTCGCGTCCATTTTTTATACTATCATAAATGTCTCCAAGAAGCCGAGCTTGCTGATTTGTTATGCCATAATCTGTTAGGCTTTGGTCGTTGGTATAGCGCATACCGAATGCAATAGCCCGAATGTAGTAGCCGTAGCCCTCCATTCTATTCACCTCCGAAATTAGGTTTAATTCTACTTAGCAGTATATAGGTAGAATTCTACTTTGTCAAGAAAATATACAAATATTTTATTATGACCCGCAGAGGTAAATAAAACTACTGCGTACATAGAGTTTGTACATAAAAAGTCCCGATAATCCACTGTTTCCAATGGATTATCGGGACTAAGTGCGTCACGAACGTCTATACTGTCGGCTTAGTTAAAATATCTCTTTAATAATCCGCCAAAAGCCTGCCCATGTCTAGCCTCATCTTTACACATTTCATGTACTGTATCGTGAACGGCATCATAACCTAATTGTTTTGCAAGTGTTGCAAGATCTTTTTTACCCTGACAGGCACCATTTTCTGCATCTACTCTCATTTGAAGGTTTTTACGGGTATCGCCTGTTACGACTTCTCCAAGAAGTTCTGCAAATTTAGCTGCATGTTCTGCTTCTTCAAATGCAATACGTTTGTAAGCTTCTGCTACTTCTGGGAAACCTTCTCTGTCTGCTTGACGACTCATAGCCAGGTACATACCTACTTCTGTACATTCTCCTACGAAATTCTCACGAAGACCTTCTACAACTTTTTCATCTAATCCTTGTGCTACTCCGATTCTGTGTTCATCAGCCCAAACAAGTTCTCCTGCTTGCTCTGTGAATTTTGATGCTGCTGCCTTACAGATTGGACATTGGTCTGGTGCTGAGTCTCCTTCGTGAACATAACCGCAAATTGTACATACATATTTTTTCATAGCTTAATCCCTCCATTATTTTATATATAATAATTTTTATTAAGTAATAATAATTATTACTCACCTGTTACTATAATACCATATTTAAAACTTTTGTCAAGCTATTATGATAAACTTTATAAAATAGAAATAGATATTAAAAAAATCCAGTCTATATGCCTCTTTATGGGCAAGACTGGATTTTTTTATTTTTAAGTTTTTATAAATGACTATTTCTTAATGATGCCTATCGTATTAAATAAATCTGTTTTTTGTGCTTCAAGTGCCTCACCCATTTTCATTAATTCAGCTTGGGCATATTGATATTGTGCAGCCATCTTGCTTTCTGCTTCTATCTGAGCTGCATCTCCTTGATTTCTAGCTTCTACCTTAACGATATGATAACCATATGCTGTCTCTACTAACTCTGGATAAACTTTGCCAATTTCTCCAGTGAAAGAAGCATTTTCGAACTCTGGTACCATTTGTCCTTTAGGAAAAGTATATTCGCCGCCCTGATCTTTTGAGCCAGGATCTTGTGAATAGGTCTTTGCAAGCTCGCCCATATCTTCTCCTGCTAGTGCTTTCTTAAGGATGTCTTCAGCCAATGCTTTAGCTTCTTTAACTTTATCCTCTGGCAAAGCTTTGCCCTGAGCATCTACATTCTGGATTAAAACATGTTTTACTGTAGCTGTTTCATACTGTGCTTTAACTTGATCCCTTTGCATGCTTACTTCTTCTTCAGTTGGTGTATAGCCCTCACTGAGGTTTTGCATCACTTTTTGTATAATAAACCCATGAGTAATGAATTCTTCCATATCTTTGAGTTCAAATTGAAGGGCTGTCACCAGCTCTGTATTATTAGTGGTGATATCATTAGACTGATCACTGATTGCTTTCTTTTCTTCATCAGATAACGTCAGTTTTAATTCTTCTGCTTTTTGCTTGGCTGCAACAGCTATTTGAATATCTCTTAGGGTACTTTCTTTGGCCATATCCTCAGCCTTTTTGCCCTCTAGGTCCATCTCCCATACACTAGGTCCCATACTTTCAAATTGCTGCTGAGTAATCCAAAAATAGAGTTTGAATACAGGCTCTGTAATGGTTTCCTTCCCTATTGTCAACACTGTTTCTCTGCTGACAGGTGCCGCTACTGTATCTGCTGTTTTATCTGCTGTCTCCACTTGCTTAGCACTTGCTGTATTTGCTGCCAGTGTGCTTTGATTAACATATACACCTATTGCTGTGCCTACTAACAATAAGGCAATAATGCCTGCAAATATTTTTTTGCTTTTAGACGTAGTTTTCTTCTCACTATTGTCTTCAGCATCTAATGATTTTTCTACCTCAGCTACCTCTATATTTTCATCTGTTTTATCTATTTCAGTTGCCGCATCTATTTCATCTGTCTCTATTGTCGTTTCAACCATGTCGTCTGCTTGACTTAGTTTTTCTCCACATTCTTTACAGTATTCCTGGTCCTCTGTGTTAATACACCCGCATCCTTTACAATTCATCATCTAATCTCCTTTAAATTTCGTAAATTTATAGTAGTCTTTTATGGGTAAAATGTTTTTTACCACTGGCATAGTCTGCTACAATCTGGCCATTTCCTGATAGCTTATATTTATAAATAAGCAGTCCTTCTATTCCTACTGGCCCTCTTGCATGGATTTTAGAAGTACTTACGCCAACCTCTGCTCCAAAACCATATCTAAATCCATCACTAAACCTGGTAGAAACATTATGAAATACATTGCCGGAATCCACCAGCATCATAAATGTATCTGCCGTTTCTAGATTTTTAGTGACTATGCAGTCCGTATGACCCGAGCCATAGTGATTAATATGGTCTATGGCCTCTTTTAACTCCTCTACTATCTTAATAGACAGCGTATAATCTAAATACTCAGTCTGCCAATCTGCTTCATCTGCTTTTTCTGCTTCTATAATCTTTCTTGTTTCATCACAGCCCTTTAAAACCACTTGATGTTGATCTAATTCAGCTTTAAGCTGAGGTAAAAAACGTGGTGCAATTGCTTTGTGCACCAATAGTGTCTCTAAAGCATTGCATACTGCGACATACTGCACCTTTGAATCAGTGACTACTTTTACCGCCAGTTCTATATCTGCTTCATCATCCACATAAGTATGGCATATGCCATCAGCATGTCCCATAACTGGAATATCCGAATGTTTCATAATATAGCTCACAAAAGCATTAGACCCCCTAGGAACAAGTAAATCAATGAACTGATTCATCTTGAGAATGTCATTGACATCCTCCCGGTTTTCCATCAGTGCAATCCACCCTGCAGGCATACCTGCCTCTTCTGTGGCTTGTTTAATCACTTGATAAAGTATTTTATTGGTTTCTTTGGCTTCACTTCCGCCTTTTAAAAGTACGGCGTTACCACTTTTCAAACATAATGTTGAGATTTGAATCAGCGCATCTGGCCTTGATTCAAAAATAACGCCAATAACACCAATAGGACATGCCAGCCTTGTCAGTATCAAATTGTCATCCAGTTC
>JAQSYC010000320.1 GCA_029256345.1 Clostridia bacterium
ATAGGCCAACTCAATCATAGCACAAAAATGATTTTGATTATATTATAGACTTAAAATTTCTAAACTAAACCATAAAATTTGTAAGTTATTCAAAAATGATAATAGAATTATTTGGGTATTGTTTCCTTTGAAAGACCTCCAGTCATGTGGTCAAGCTTTGAAGCTAAAAAAGGAGCTCTTAGAACAGCATTTTCTCCATGCTTGTTTCGTATTTGATCAATGGCTTTATCTAGTTTATCATATTTATCATACTTAAGAGTATCAAAAAGATTGTATTGATAGGTATCCCCATGAGTAAGTTTGTTTGTATGCACACCGAGTTGCCTTATGGGGGTTTTATGATCCCATAACTCATCAAGTATTTGGCAAGCATAGTGATAAATCTCATCAGTTACATGGGTTGCAGAAACAAGCGTTTTTTGATGAGAAGCGTATTCAAAATAAGTATCTACTAATGATACAGTTACACATCCTGATCTAACATGGTCAGCTCTCAGACGGGTACATACGGTTTCGCACAAAGACAGCAAAATTAATTGTGCATTTTCCAAAGAACTGACATCAAAGGGAATGGTGGTTGAGTTGCCATAGCCTTTATTGGGAGCTGTTTCATGGAGTACCTTCATAGCATCTATGCCATTGGCGTAGCGGTGAATAGTTTCTCCCTGTTTTTTGAGATGGGACTTTAACAAAGAGACATCAGCCTTTGCCAATTGGCCAATAGTATTAATGCCTAACATTTTAAGTTTTTGTTCAGCAGCTCTTCCAACAAAAAACAATTCTCCTACATTAAGCGGCCACATTTTTCTTTCTATTTCTTCAGGAAAAAGCGTATGAACGAGATAAGGTTTTTCGAAATCACTGGCCATTTTAGCTAAGAGCTTATTAGAAGAAATGCCTATATTCACTGTAAAACCTAATTCTTTATAAATGCGCTCTTTAATCAGGTGGGCAGCAGTAAGTGGTGAACCGTATAATCCTTCTGTCCCTGTCATATCCATATAGGCTTCGTCTATTGAGGATTGCTCGACTAAAGGGCTATACGCTTGTAACAACGTTATAAGTGCTTTAGAGTACTGTACATAGAGGGAATGGTTAGGTTTTACCAAGGTAAGGCTAGGACATTTGGATAAAGCAGATACAACTGGTTCACCTGTTTGAACATTGTATTTTTTGGCAGGGATAGACTTGGCTAATATAATGCCTTTGCGTTTTTCTACATCTCCTCCAACAGCAGAGGGAATATCTCTTAAGTCAATGGTTTCTTTTAGAGATTTAATACGATAAGCAGCTTCCCAGCTTAAAAAAGCAGAATTAACATCTATATGGAAAATAACCGTAGGGTTCATCAACGCACCTCGTAATATAAATTGTTACCGAACATATGTTTGTAAACAGTATAACAAATAGGAATATGTTTGTAAACTAAAAAACTTTATAAAAAACACTTTTAAAGGGCAATATAGAAAGGGAGGTGAATATGATGCAAGTAAAAGAGATTATGTCACAAGATATTGCAAGTTTAAAATCAGAAGATTCCATCGAAAAAGCCGCTCAGTTAATGAAAGCCTACAATGTAGGTTCAATACCTGTATGCAGTGGCCTACAGGTCATCGGTATTGTCACTGACAGGGACATTACCTTAAGATCTGTAGCAACTGGTCAGAATTCAAAGGATGAGACAGTAGGCAATATTATGACGCCAAATCCTGTTTTAGGAACTCCAGAAATGAGCGTTGAGGATACAGCAAAGATAATGAGCGAAAACCAAATACGCAGATTGCCTATTGTTGAAAACAATAGGCTCATAGGGATGTTGGCACTAGGAGATATCTCTCTAGAGCCAACACTCCAATACAGTGCTGAAGAAGCCTTGACGAATATTTCGCAGCCAGATATCAGATAAGTATAGTTTGTCGCTAGGCAAACAAAAATGAGAGAAGTTTTTATTCAAAACGGCTCTCATTTTTGTTTGTTATCGTTTTAACATTGTTCATCGGCACCCAGTCCAATATCTATTATACTATCGACTGCTAACATGGTATCTGTATCATGTTCAACGATAACGGCCGTATTGCCTAAAGTTTTCAACTCCTTAATAATGCCCAGCAGTCTATGATGCTCTTTGGGAGGAAGGCCGGTAGAAGGTTCAACATGCGTACAGATATTTGGGTAAGTCCCTAAAACTCTCCAATCTTAAACAGATCCCCCCCTTTTCTATGGAGAGCATCTATGAGGCCTCTAATTAATTTTGGGGATAGGCGTAATGTTAGTGATGTAGTCAAGATTTAGTATCTGAGGCCCTTTTCTACCATTGACTTCAATCCAATTATCTTCAACTGCAGTAATCTGTCCTTTAACAGTTGTTCCCAGTGATCCAGTAGATACGATACAAGTTTTTCCTATATATTTAATCATTTTTCCTCTCTTTCTTTTATTGCTGATTTTAATTATTCTTCTTTGCCTAGGTATTTCTATGCAAAAAATAATAAACAAAGGTAAAAAGATTACAATCCAAGTGGTTGTATTCAACCCAATACCTCCTTTTCACTGTAGCTCTATTTTGAAACCATCTCTCTGTTATACAGTGCTCTCAAAACCGGATATGCCAATTGCTCCAGGTCCGCTGTGAGCTGAAATAACACATCCCGTTTGAATCCAGATGATTTTTTTGAACCCTTTTTCTCGTGTAAAGGCTTCCATATATTCTCTTATGCTTTCATCAATCCCTAGGGAATATAGTAGATAAATCTGAGCTCTATCAATAGGATATTTATCAAGGTAGTCATTCATATATTGCTTAACAATGCGCCTCATTGCCCCACGATATTTCTTTGTTGAAACCAATTGTCCATCCACAATTTCAATAAGAGGTTTTAGCTGCAAAACAGTAGCTCCCAGATAGGCAGCATTGGAGACGCGCCCCCCAGCTTTTAGATATTCAAGGCCATCTGGAATAAATGAAGTTCTTGCATTCACCACATAGCGGTTAATTTTCTCAATCAAATCAT
>JAQSYC010000034.1 GCA_029256345.1 Clostridia bacterium
AGAAATGCCTTTTGTTGAAAACACTAAGATATATGCTATGAATAGATTAGAAAGAAATATAATTATAGGAAGTCTGCTTGGCGATGGAAGCCTTGCCCTTTATGGTAGAAGTAAAAATGCATACTATAGAGAGCATGGATGTACAAGGCAAGTTCCTTATAGACAATGGAAAGCTGATAAACTTAAAAATCTTGACTTTAAACTTTTAACTACCTGAAAAAATCCACAATTGCGTTCTCCTAGCAATAAGCTCTATACTAATCTTTATAACATCTTTTACATAAACGGAGAAAAATCTATTACAAATGAAAATCTGCTGCTTCTAGATCATCCAATAGGATTAGCATATCTATATATGAATGATGGTTCATTAGTTATAGATTCAAGTAAAAGAAAAAATGGTTCTATTTACATTTTCCCAAGAATATCTATCTATACACTTAATTTTTCAGAAGATGAAAATATATTATTAAGGAATCACATCAAGAAAACTTTTAATATAGATACAAAATTAAAAAAGATGGTAAGAACTTTTTATTAGAGATAAATAAAAGAGATGATATAATAAAGTTTATAAATATTGTAAAGCCTTTTGTACAACAAATTCCATGTATGCATTATAAAATTAATCTTAAGGAAAGATTTGAAAGTAAAAGAAATAAACTAGCAAAAAATAGTTATAAAAGCATAAAGGAGTGGACTGAAATTGTATTAAAAAATGGATATTATATTTTACCATCTTCTGTTTTTCTACTTTCTCCATCTAGTGCTATAACCTGTGCTGCTAAATCATTTAGTCTAGTATTTAGCCCATTAAGTTCTCTTTCAGTGAAATTACCCTGCTTATCTTTCTCTGATAATAGTTTCATTTGCAGTAGCTTTTCCTCCATGATATCTAGAATCTTCTGCCTGTATTGCACCCACTGCAATTCCTGCTGCAGCTCTTTTTTTAGTTTCTCTTTTTCATCCATCTGTACTAGACACTAACATCTATATGATTACCTAGGTTAGGGTCTACAGCAAAATTCTTCATCATTTCTGTCATTTGTGTGCCAGTTTCATTATTTGTATCCATAGCCATCTTCGCTACTGCTATGCCAGCTGCTGTCTGTGCCTTTGATTGACTCATTGCCATTGATAATACTGCTATATCCATTTTTATCCCTCCAATATATAATTTTAATAAACTTAATAGTATGCAAAAGTATCCACTTAATTCAACTGTGCTTTAATCCTATTCCTTGCTGGCTCATAATCACCACACATCTTATAATATTCCACAGCTTTTTCTCTAAACCCCAGTACATCATATATAACCCCTATATTATAATAGAAAATATATGTAGTTATTCCTTCTACCTTAGAATATGGAAATTTAGTACACTCTAAAAAGCTTTTTATTGCCTGTGTAAATTTAGCATTATTCATATATATCAATCCCAAAAGGAAATGAAAATCTGGTAGTTTTGAGTAGACCTCAAGGCAATTTTCTAAAATAAGAGCATCTGAATACCTACCACTATTTATCATAGAATATCCATAGGTTTCTACTAAGTCCTCCACATACTCCAATCTAAATTCTAACTGAAAAGATAATGCCTTTTCAAAATATAAGGCAGAAGTTTTATAATCCTTCAACATATAATAGGACTTACCTAGTTGAAAATAAAGATAGGGATCTTCTGAGTCATTTTTCACTGCCACTTCCAATAAATCTATATTCCTTTTAAGTTTATCTGTTCTATTTAATGATTCCTCTGTGTAACCCACATGATCTGCAGTTATATCTATAATCTCTGTTTCATAGGTTTTACCATCCAAAGCTATAAGCTGCTCATGAATTATTCCTTCATAATGAAAATAATTTCTATTAAAAAGTCTATTTACTCTTTCAGTATACTTCTTATTCCCGTTGGAATCCTCCATTATATTAATTCTCTGAATTCTACCCACCTTATTTTTATTCAAAGAATTTTTTATAAATTTATCTACATTATGTCTAAAGAAATCTGTAATAAACTCATCTGCATCTAGCACAAGTATCCAATCATTGGAAGACTTAGATATAGAATAATTTCTAGCTTTTGAAAAATCATTACACCACTTAAAATCATAAATTTTATCT
Organism: Clostridia bacterium; assembly: GCA_029256345.1. Classification (GTDB taxonomy): domain Bacteria; phylum Bacillota; class Clostridia; order Lachnospirales; family Cellulosilyticaceae; genus FMMP01. The sequence continues at coordinate 2,126 of JAQSYC010000034.1, forward strand.
GTAAATTCTGATGCAATAGTCTTTGTGTTATCAATAGAACCTGTATCTACTATAATTATTTCATCTATTAAAGCAACTACTTTGGATAAGCAATTTTTAAGGTTTGCTCCTTTATTTTTAACTATCATACATAAAGTTAACATATTTAACCTCTATAATTTCTTATTTCTCATTCATATAATGCTATGCCTTTGCATTAAAATGTTGTCCTAAATTAGGGTCTATTGCAACATTCTTCATCATTTCCGTCATTTGAGTAGCAGTTTCATTCCCTGTATCCATTGCCATCTTCATTACTGATATATCAGCTGACTGTTGTACATTTGATTGACTCATTATTATTGATAATGATGCTATATCAATGATTACCACTCCAATATTTATTGTATTTTATAAGATTTTTAAAATATATAACTCTGAGAACTTTATCAATATTAACTTTATTCTTATAGAAAAGATTATTTACATAGAGTATTTATTTTTAAACTCCTTACTTTATTTTCCAAGTAACAGTTGCCTTTGCGAGGGAGGAACGACTGAGCTTACTTCAAAACTTACCGGCCTTACTGATAAAGAAATAGCCTCTGCTTTAAACAGAAGTTATTGGGGAGTAGTTGATAAAATAAGAAGATTAAAACTTGAAAGTAAATTATAATGTAATCTATCAATATACTTTATTTTCCAAGTCACAGTTACCTTTAATTCTCTAAAAAATATTCTAATCAAATCTACTAGGCTAAAACATTTACTTTAGTTCTTCTTTCCTATTTGTTTCTATTTACTATTTTCCCCAGATAGCAGTTACAATAGTGGGGTGCGAAGAAGCCCACTTGCTAGTAACTGCCACTATAGTTCCAAAGTATACTGCTACAAGAACTCTTCTTAAACTGAATTTGTTCATAAAAATAGGCCCTACTCATTTTTTCCAGAGTATAGCCTATTTTGTTAGTGCATATTCAGTTAAAATCGTATTATATAAGAAATAGATTTTAACTTTATTGCTATATTTAACGAATTTTAAGAAGACTTAATTTGTAGGAATACTTTACTTTAATGAATGGTAACCTTCTTCATCCATGTATAAGCTTATTGTACCATTAGCAACATCTTTTCTAAACTTATCAGCTAATGTTTGCGAGATACGTATTTTCCCATAGTACATACAAACGTCTGTTTTCATGTTAAATGTTCTTGTACAAAATGAATTACTAAGGGTTACATTTAACTGAGCGGGCTTTACTAAAACCCAATAACCATTTCGATTTTCTTTAATATAGTAACCTTTATTAAGATACTTCTCAATATCACTCCTTTTACCCTGTATCTCAATAGAATCTGATGGCTCATAAGCAACAAATGCATTGGTTATTTTTTTCATTTTAAAATCCTCCTTGTATTTTTTAAATTATGCTATTAAAGCCACAGTATGACCTAATCATGACTTATTTTCTAAGCAATCTAATCCTATTTCTAATATTTTTTAAGACGAAGTTAGTTTTTCAGCATATTTACTTAGTTTTTTCATAGCTATTCTAATAGAGCTACAAACAATTTTTGTTTTTTATTTCTAAAGTTAATTTTTCTTTCTAGAAAGGTGTTTTGGGGAATAATTTTTATTCTATCCATCATTTCTACTTTTTATAGAATAGTACATATAAAAGCATAATTCCAGGAACGAGATTAAAAAAATTTTTTTGATGGAGTTTTCTCGTTTTTTATATTACTTAACTACAAAAAGAGCTAAAGAACTTACAATGTAAATTCTATTAGCCCTCTCTTACATAATTACTATATAAACCTATCAGTAATAATAATTGAAATAAAATTTATATAAAAAATCATAACAAATTCTGTTTATAGCATTAAGTGCTTCCCTATCATCCAAAGTACAATATGTCTTTAGTAATGTTGCTTGCAATTTTTCACATATGCGGTTATATACTAAATACTCTTCAAGCATTCCCATCTCTCTAAAATATCCCCTAACAATTTTCATATCAAAAAACATCATATGTTGCTTAGATATAGGCATCTCCGCAAGAAGATTTCTTGCGATCGTCATAGCATTGTTATGTATATATGATACTTTGCTCATATATACTTCTCGAAAAATTGGTTTTAAATCATTTATACTATTACTAGAATACCATAAATCTCCATTCCTTCCTGCTAGCTCGAGTAGCTTCATTGCTTCTGATACTTTTACAGCATATGTTGGTACTTTTCTTCCTTCTGTCAATATATCCTGTAATTTTTCTGGTGTACACTCCTCAACAGCACTGATATCTGTTAAAATAGGTGGACCAAATAACTCTTTATTACTAATTATTTCTTTTTCTAAAAACTTACGAATTTTACACCTCTCATCATAAATCGCTTGGCGCTGCATATACTGCCAAAAATAAATTGTTATCATGTCAATATAATTTCTATCAAGATTTAACTCATTTCTGCGCATGTCTAGATATTTTTTTGATTTTGTGATGTATTCTTTTTCAATTACATCTATTAATCTATCCATATTTGTTTCAACTGCTATTAAAACTGATTTTTTATCTCTTATACTATTATTAAGCAAAATACATGCAAATATTGTTTCTGTTGCCATAACTTCAACCACATCAATATACTGTTCAAGATAATCAGGATAAGTAAATGCAATACCCATACATTTTATTAGATTCTTTTCATCAATGATTTCATGCCTGATATTATCACTCAAGTTGGATAGCCAGGCTACTAATTTTTTATATTCTCCAGGTTTACAAGTACGAGTTTTCTTCTTTATATCAGGAATTTCCTCTCTAATTTTCAACTTTGTAAATGTAGCCAAATCTGGCACTACCTCTAGAATCATTTGCCTATCTTTTTCATGTTCTTCTACAGTTACTATTAAATCTGAATAATCATACTTTATTCCTTCATAAGAGAGACTAGAGAATAACATTCTACTTTTATTCTTATCACGTTGCATAAAAGAATAAATAAACCGAATAATTTCTTCATCTGTCATAATATAAAGAGGAAGCCATTGTAATGGTGAGCATTTTTTCTGTAAGTAACCTATTATATGGTCTATTTGTACTACAAAACTACGATATATATCACAAGATTTATTTGGACCATCATAATATCTATCGATTATACTTTGTTTTATTTTTTTATAATCCATATTAAATAACCCCTCAACCTCAAGGGCCTCTATACCTACCTTCCATTCTTCTACTTTTGTTCAGTTGCTAATATATATTTATATCTATATACTATTACAAGATAATTGGAACATAAAGGGTTTATTTTCTCATATTTCATTTTCCACACTTCATTTATTAATAAACACGCCCAACACAACCACGTCTTCTGTTTAAAAAGGGTATTTCTCAGATAATATAATAAAAGACCATGATCCGTAGAATTAGCCACAGTCATGGTCCTATGTTTCCTAAGTGCATTTAAGGGAATATATAAATTTTATTAGCTTTATTAACCTTTATTTTCAAGAGCTTAACTGTGTTTCCTTTGCAGCTTTACTACCGTCCCCACGTGCCTTGCCACAGAAAATATAACTCTTTAAAAATAGCAAGCAAAATCCTTCTTGAGCCATGGAATTTAGCCCCATTGTGAGTGCTTGCTTTTTTATATTCTAGAACAGAATTCTTCTTGCAATTCTGTTAATTTTTTTACAAATCATTTTAACTAAATTTTTTCCTACCTCATCATTGTAAAATAGTTTTTTATTAAATTTATTAATGTCCGATTTTATTCTTTTTATACAATTTTCTAAATAGCTCACCTCTATATGATCTATAGAAATACGTTTTCCTTCTTTGGGTTGCCAAAAGCTTCTTCAGCATCCACATAGTAATATATAGGCTTTTTAAATATTATCCATTCATTATTCACCTCTATCTATAGTTCTATAGTTTATTTTTACTCTTAATATAAAAAAATGGCTGAACTTAATGATTTCCTTCAATTAGATTTTTATAATCTTCATATACAAATCGTTCTAATTCCTCAATACTTTTTACTCTTCTCTTTGTATTATTAAGGCAAGTAAATACTATTACTTCATCTGTTAAAAAATTTACATTATTCAGTGCTTTTTTCACATCATCTAAAGCCTCATCTACTGTATTCCTGTATACTGATCTGCAAATGCTAGAATTTATTGGTGTTTCAAACGGATAAATTTCAGCTATAAAATTTGCATCTTCATAGTTAATTTCTACTTCTATTTTCATTTATAATCACCTTTTTTTATTAAAAAAGAAGCCAGAGCTTTCACCCTGACTCCTCCTAATTATTCTTACTAAATTCTCAATTATCTCAATAATTGAAGAACTTGTTGAGGTTGTTGATTTGCTTGCGTTTCATCAATGACCTTTCAATCATTGCCAGACTATATCTTCACCCGTTATTTAAATTAAGAGTTATGAGTTAAGAATTAATAGTTATTGTAAAAATTCAGTTTACTGAATTTCTTTATAAACTTTTCACTCTTCATTTTTAACTCTTAACTGAACTTCCGGGGTTGGGCACTTCGGGAAACCTCATCCCTACGAGTTTCATCACCATACAAGTTTATAGATATTCGTTGTTTTTAATAACTTTCAACTATCCACTATCAATTATCAACTTGCTTAGGTAGTATACTCTAGTCGTTGAACCTTCTCCAACTTTTCAGTACAGGAGCTTGGCTGCTGATTATCCAATCTGCTTGCTTTTCAATCCTTCACGCCTGTCCTTTAGAACTACGTTGTAGAGAAACAGCTTAAGGAAGTTCCAGCAATTCACCCAATGTGTGCTTAAAGATTACTCTTTAAGAGACCCTCAAGTAATCAACTATCTAAGAAGTTGTAAAACCTGCTGTGGTTGATTATTTGCTTGAGCCAACATAGCTTGAGCAGCTTGAGCAAGAATATTATTTTTTGAGAAGTTTGACATTTCTTTTGCCATATCAACGTCTCTGATTCTTGACTCAGATGATGTCAAGTTTTCACTTGAAGTTCCTAAGTTAGCAATTGTATGCTCTAATCTATTTTGGTAGGCACCAAGATTAGCACGTTGAGTAGATACTGTTTCTAATGCATTATTTATTGTAGTTATTGCAGAGTTAGCAGATGATTGATCTGAAACATTTATACCTCCAACGTTAACCGCATCTTTATCAGTTAAAGCAACTGTTGCAGTAAATACTGTGTTTGAAGCTCCATCTACATTACCTTTAAATACTATTCCATCTGCTGAAGTAGCTACAATTGTTCCATTACCATCAACTAATGTCTTATCAGTTCCATTATAAGTATAACTTCCTGCCTGTAATCCTGTATTTGTGAATTGTGCTGTTCCTTTATAAGTTGTTGCTCCTGCAGCATCTGTAGCAACTGTAACTGATCCAGAAGTTACCTTTTGAGTAAATACAAGTGCATCATCACCAGCTGAACCATCTGCAGCCTGAGTTGTATAAGTTAATCCATCTGCGCTCTTTGCAACTACAGCACCACTGCTATTTTTAAGTTCATAACCAGTAGCTCCATCATCAGTAACTGAATATGTTCCATCACCCAATGTATCACCAACTATAGTAGTAGTAGCTGTATAAGCTCCGGAATTAGTTAATTCAGCTTTACCAGTAACACCTAATGCAAATGATCTCATGTCACTAATATTAACTGTTAAGTTTTGATTTTCATTTGCTCCTATTTGGAAAGTTCCTGAGAAATTTCCATCTAAAAGTTTTTGAGTATTAAATTCAGTTGTATTTCCTATACGTCCAATTTCTTGTGCAAGTTGGTTTACTTCCTTTTGTATTTGTGATCTATCAGTAGCTGTATTAGTATCAGTTGAAGACTGTACTGATAATTCTCTCATTCTTTGAAGAATTGATTGAGTCTCATTTAATGCACCTTCACCTGTTTGTAATAGAGAAATACCATCTTGAGCATTACTTGACGCTTGATCAAGTCCTCTTATTTGACCTCTCATTTTTTCAGATATAGCCAATCCTGCTGCATCATCAGCTGCACTATTGATTCTAAGACCTGAAGAAAGTTTTTGCATTGACTTAGCAGCATTGCCTGAGTTAATGTTCATGTTTCTAATTGCATTATTTGCCATTAAATTGTGATTAATTATCATAATATGTTCCCTCCCTGATTTTTAACGGACATCCTTGTCCTTTTTGGGTTTATAGTTAAATCTTTCGTTAAGCGACAATTTGTTGATTGCCACTTAGTTGAAAGTTTACTAGCTTTGTTTAGTTAATAGTTAAAAATGAAGAGTGAAGAGTAAAGGTTGAAATTTTTTAACAGAGTTAAAAAATTTCTTCATTGACTTTTAATTCTTATCTATTAACTCTTAATTGGTATTAAAATTTTCTTTTGTAGTCTTAACTATAGAAACTAAAATTCTATTAATTTCACTACAATCATAAATTAATTCTTTAGAAATTTTACTATCAACATGTTTAGTAGCATTTAATAATTCTAGCCAGTACATAGTTTCTGAACATTCTTTTAGTGAAATACTAAACTTTGATAAAAAATCTCTTTTACTTTGAGCATAAAGACCTTCTTTAATGTTAGCACCTATGCTAGTTCCTGATCTCAAAATTTGTTTTGAGAGAGTATATTCACTTTTTTCTTTACACAAATACTTATATAATTTGACTATCTTTATAGCAAACTCAAAAGCCTTATTATAAACCAAACTTTCTTTCAATTTTCAACCTCCTCAATGTAATATATCTGCATTCTTAACACATTGATCAACATTTAGTCAGATGAAAATCTTTATTTTTGAACTTTGCTTGTTTATACTTATTATATCGCACTATTTTTTAACTACTTTATAACCTTTTTTAAATTTTTTATTTTTTATTCAATTCTTCTCTCTTAATTTTTAACTATTAATTATTGACTATCCACTTAAAAAATCTATATTTTTTTACTAAATACCCGTGCTTTCCCATACAAATTTTTATTATAACTATTATTAGCATTTCTTGATAGAGAATTTTTTTCCATCTGTATTCGTAACTTTTCCTTTTTTTCTGCCATTACGTCTTTTAATCTTTTTTCAATGTGAAACAATTGAATTTCATTAATAATTAAATTAATTTCCTTTTTAGAATAATCTAATTTCTGAATAGAATCTAAAATATCTTGTCTTTTCTTCATAGATTTATCTAAATTATCTATGTTATCACAATAGAGATTATTTATAAGATCTATTGTGATGTTTTTATAATCATCTAAATATTCTCTTAGTGTGCTCATTTTACTTCTCCAATCTAGAAAACAGTTGAGAGTTAAGAATTAAAAGTTAAGAGTAAAGGATATTTTTTTCTCCGCTATACTACGAAAAAATTAAAAAAATAATTAATTTCTTCGCTTTTTTATAGCAAAGCGAAGAAAAAGCATCCTTCACCATTAATTCTTAACTCTTATCTCTTAACTCATAAATGATTGTTAACTTATTCTTAAACTTTCCACTGTCAATTCTCAACTCTCAATTAATTATTAACTGCTAAGTGAAGATAACATTGACTGTTGTGAATTCATCTGTGTCAATGCAGTTTCTAATGCTGAAAACTGTTGATAATATTTTTCCTGCTTATCACTAAACTCAGTATTAAGATTTTTAAGCAACTGCGTCTGTCTATATAACTGGTCTGGAAGCGTATTGGTTCCAGAACTTCCATAAGTACTATAGTCCCCCTGATAATTTGCATACTTTGTAAGTATAGCACTATTTAGAGTAGTACCTGTGTAGCCAACATTATCAACGAATATACTGCTAAGTCTCTGAAATATTCCGCTATCATTAAATTTAGTTGTTTTATCCGTATCAGTTGAAACATTAGTAAATAATTTTAGTATTTGATCATCATGCTGGGCTATAGCTGCTTTAAACTTCTGCTCATCTACAATAGTTATCTTTCCACCCTCAGTTATATCACTGGATGTATCTAACCCGATAGAATTGCTACCATATTTTCCAAAGCTTAATCCTGTGTTAGAAACTGCTGAGGTAAAGGCACTTCTCATGGATGTAAGAATATTTTGAAGGTTTTCGTCATTCCTAAGTATTCCTGTTTTAGCTTTTTCCTCCCATGTTGTAATTTGTGATGAACTCATATCCTCTTTTTGAGAATCTGTCAATGGTTTATAATCATAATCCTTTTTTTCAGTGAGTTTAGTCTGAATTTTATCTACTATAGCATTATACTTATCTAAAAACTCACTTATTTTATCATAAACTTTTTGAGTATCCTGAGTTACATTAAAACTGGTATCGGTCTTAGATAAAAGATTATAAGTTAAACTATCTATAGTAAAATTATTAGAACTTTTAGTAACTTTTGTCCCTTCTTCTGCACCTGGTGGAGTTATATAAACAACTGCATCTTTTCCCACACCTTCTCCTGTAGCATTAGTTTGTGTTAATCCCAAAACTGTAATATCTTTATCTATACTTATCGTCTTATTACTTCCAGTATCAGAAGTTTCCAATGTAAATTTTCTAGTTAATTCACTATATTTTGCTGTAACTCCACCAGAAGTATTAGAATTTATTTTATTAATAACATTATTTATTGTATCCGTAGTTTTTATTGTTATATCTGTATCTGTACCATTGTATGAAAGCGTAAAGGTAGTATCACTAGTCATACCTAAATTAGACATAGTTGTTGTATTCACTGTACCATATGCCAATTGTGAGCCTAACTTCTTAGCACTGGATGCTAGTTGACCATCTTCACCAAAGCTTATAGAATAATTGCCAGTTTCAACATTTACCCCTGGTGTAACTGATACTGCTGTAGTATCCTCTACAGTGGAATCATAACCTGCATAATTACTAGATGATAAGATATTAGTACTGCTATCCAATGAATTAAAATAAGTATTTTGTAAATCCTTAATATCCTTAATAATATCCTGATAAGCATCCTGTTTCCACTGCACCGTTTGCTGATCCTGCTTTGCCTTATCGATTTTAGTCTGCTCCGCTGTCATCATT
>JAQSYC010000321.1 GCA_029256345.1 Clostridia bacterium
TCAATCTCTATAGGCTGGTCAGAAACTTTTGTCTCTGCCTTTATAGAAGTTGTTCCCTCATTACTTGTTTGAATCTTGCTGCACGCTACTGCATTCATTGCTAATGAAACAGCCATAACACCTAATCCAACTTTTTTAATAAGTTTCATATTCTTTCTCCTCGTCTTTAATATCAATAAAATATATTATTCTTTAACTCCGGTATCATTAATACTAGTAACAAACCACTTTTGCAAAACAATAAATCCAATCACTAAAGGCATAATCGTAAGGGTACTACCAACCATTACCTTTGACCAGTTCATACCATAGCCGCCTTCCTGAAAAAAGAATTGAATGAGTCCATTTGAAATCAGTGTTTTTTCCTTAGATTTCATCACCAGTGAAGGCCACATGTAGCTATTGTAGTTACCGATAAAAGTTAATATACCTAATGTAATAAAACAGGCTTTCGTATTAGGAAAAATAATCTTCCACAGTACTTGCCACTCACTGCTTCCATCAATCCGTGCTGCATCAATTAAACTGTCATTAATCTTTATAAAGTTTTGTCTAAAATAAAATACGCCAAATACGCTTGCTGCCCATGAAATGATTAGTCCTATATGAGAATCCAAAAGCCCCATTCTTGAAAGAATAATATACCCAGGCACGTAGGTCACTGCTACTGGCAACATATAAATTCCTATCACTATCCAAAATAATAATTCGGAGCCTTTAAACTTGATTTTAGTTACTGCATAAGCAAACATTGCCGAATTAATCAGTACAAGTATTGTAGCTGTCAAAGAAGTATAAACGCTGTTAAATATATAAGGTATAAACGGAGCCTGGGTGAGTGTCTCATAAAAAACGCTCCAATCGAAACTATTAGGTAGCAGTTTAAAAGGTTCATTCCAAATTTCATAATTGGTTTTAAAAGCCCCCATAAGCATCCAAACAAAGGGAAAACCCATCACTATACTCAGTCCCACCAAAAGGATATGTTTGAAAAATGTTTTGCCCGTCACCTTACTCAGCTCCTAATAATAAATCCATTTTTTTGAAAAATAGTTATTCACAAGTGATAAAACAAGAATAATCAAAAGAATAATCATAGACAAAGCGGAAGCCATACCTACTTCAAAGTTTTCAAAAGCCTTCTGATAATACATATAAAGCAAGGTCCTTGTACTACCCGCCGGTCCACCCTCTGTAAGTACCTTGATTTGGTCAAAAGCCTGGATGGTATTGATAAGATTGATAACGATCAAAAATAAAGTGGTCGGAGAAATAAGCGGTATAGTTATGTGCGTCAAGGTTGTCAAGTAATTGGCACCATCTACATTTGCTGCTTCGTAGACCGTATCAGGCACTTTTTCTAACGCTCCTAAATAAAAGATCATTGTCCACCCTATCCCCTTCCAAATCGTCACAATGATAACAGCCAAAAGTGCTGTTTTGGAGCTCTTCAGCCATTCAAGACCTGGGTGACCCAAAAAGCCCAACAGATAATTTGCAAATCCTGTATCAGGTTCAAAAATCCATGACCATACAATGGACACTGCAACCATCGGTGTAATCCAAGGTGAGAAGATAATCACCTTATAAACAGCAGCCCCTCTAAACGGCTTTTGAAGTAACAGGCTGGCTCCTAACCCTAAAATAATAGTAGGGACAATGACGCCTACGCTAAAAACGATGGTATGCCATAAAGCCTTGTAGAAATCAACATCATTAAATAACGCTATGTAGTTACTAAATCCTACCCTATTATAATCGGGCCTAATCATATCCCAATCTGTCAGACTAATATACCCTGCGGCAAAAAGTGGTATCACCCAAAATATGACTAATGGTAGTAAGAAAGGAAGGGTAAACACTAAGATAAGTCCTATCTTTTTATAGTTTGATTCCGCCATGAACTTCCTCCTTCATTTACTTTATAGTGTCAGTATAGAAGGCATTTGTAAAAGATAGGTTAAATATAAGTAAAGCCACTGTAAAACCAGTATTTTCATCCTGAATTGTGATATATAATTGCACCATTATACAAATTACCTTATAATAAATTTAGGATTATTCTCCTAATCCTAAATGAGATTAAAAATAGCGGGAAGTCGTCTGTTAACCCCATTTCAGACGACTTCCCGCTATTTTTCTATTGCTTCCTAACTATCTACAGTTGTATAAATGCTTTAGGCTCAAAGTTGGTTTCTATTGTCCAGGTTGTTGCACGACCCTTTTGGAGCTTAAAAACGACAAAAGTATCATAGAAATTCTGTAAAGGCCCACTTTCCCTCCAAGCCGTTAAAAATTTCCTTGAGGGATGCTTAGAGATTTCATCTTTTACTGATTCGTCCTCTACAACCTGCAGTTCTCCTCTTATACGAATCTGCATTACGAGGATTCTCTAGTACCTGTCTATAAACTTCCTTCATCGTACCTGTGTGGAAAACAATACCTTCCTGGTCTGCCTTATAAAGCAGCATGCCCCTTACCCTTGGCTCATTTCTCTCTATTGTAGCCATATAAAATGCTGGATGTTTACTTATTAACTCAAAAATTTGTTCTGCAGTCATCCTAAATCTCTCCTTATTAAGTGATTGATATAAAAAGAAATGATCCCTTTTATTTCTTAAATATACCTTACAAAGGAGCGGTTTGGATTGTATAATCCTATCACCGTTTTATAAAATACCACCCTCTTGCTATCAAGTTATGGATTTTCATAAAGTTCACGGTAAGCTGTTGGTGTTATTCTCATTTGTTTCGTAAACACTGCAGAAAAATGGCTCGCTCCGTTAAAGCCGCATATCAGTGCAATTTCTGTGATACTCTCTTTATTGCCCCGCAGCAGTTTTTTAGACTTTTCTACCCTGAGTTGTGTTAAATAGCTTATGGGGGTTAAATGCATATGTTTTTTAAAAACCCTCATAAAATGTGATTCTGACATATTAACACTTTCTGCTAACTCTCTGATGGTCAGCTTTTCCCCAAAATGCTGCTGCATATAATCTAGAACTCTTGTAATCTCCCATTCATTGACCTTAGCATCCTCTGTATCATTGATTGCCACATGCTCTAGAGCCCTGATAAACTGATGGGTAATAAGCTTTACAAGAGCTCCTTGGACCTGTTCATATCCTTTTTGTTTATTTTCATATTCCGCCATGAATTGTTTAACTGCTATCATCATTTGTTTACTTACAAAAAAGGACTCTAGTTTATAGTTTTTGGGACTCTGCTGACTATAAAAATGATATTCCTTGAGATAAAAAGATTTGGAAATAAAAATAGCTATATACCGCATAAAAGTATGGTCTAATGGTTCCTGATGGGGAAACTCCGGGTCCATCGCCACCGCTGCATAATGATGGGCTGGTATTTCTGTTTGAATACTCATATAGGTTTGCTCTTTGGAAAAAAACAGTGTAAAGGAATAAGATGGATGTGTGTGGGAAGGCAAGATCGCATAATCACAAAATCCAACACTAGGTATACATACTGCCATATGCTCCGAAACAAAGCAGTCTACATGCCTTAACTGATGCAAAGTTATATCTCCAACAAGCTCTCTTATTTTCAAAAAATCTGCTTCCTTCATCTCTTCTTCCTTTCTTTTTAAACTTTATTCCACACTATAATTTATCTTTTATCCACATTTTTTCGAGTTTTTTCGCCACTTACCCACAGGTTATTCACAATTACCTTGAGTTATGCACACTTTTATACGTTTTTCTAAACTTTGCAAAATATAATTTTTCCAATAAATTTAATCTTCATAGATTTACTTTTTCTGCTTGGACTCTCATAATTTCTATCGTATTTTATGTACTAAATAAAAAATTTTTATATTGAAACTCTATTAACTCTTTTTATGAAAATGCGAATAAAATTATCCCCATACCATTGCAACCGCTTTTCCCATGAAATCCTCATATAATCTACCTATCGCAACTATTTTATCCACAGTCTCTAAATAATGATTTTCAAGTTATCCACCATTTCCACATGCTTTATCCACCGTTTTCTGTGGATAAAGTGTTGAAAATAGTTCTTTTTCTATAATCCCAGTGTTTCGTGGACTTCTCTCATCCCTAAAATTGTATGCTCTATCACATCATCTAAAGTTCTGCCTAACATCTCACAACCATTCAAAATGACTTGCCTGTCTACCCCCGCTGCAAAATTAAGGGTCTTAAACTTCTTTTTAACAGACTTTACTTCTAACTCTTATATAAAATTCTGGCACATCATGTTGTTTCATCAGCTCCTGTGACTTTACACAGTGCTGCTCTGGATACATCTCATAATCTAAGTCATGAAGCAGCCCAATAACGCCCCATACTTCCTCATCCTCTCCATAAAGTCTGGCAAAATGCCTCATAACACCTTCCACAGCCAAACCATGTTTTCTAAGGGCTTCACTTTTATTATATTGACTCAGCAGATCCCACGCCGTCTGTCTTTCTA
>JAQSYC010000322.1 GCA_029256345.1 Clostridia bacterium
AATGAATGCAGTAGCGTGCAGCAAGATTCAAACAAGTAATGAGGGAACAACTTCTATAAAGGCAGAGACAAAAGTTTCTGACCAGCCTATAGAGATTGAGTTTTGGTATGGACTTGGTGGGGTACTTGGAGAGAACATGCAAAAGATAGTAGATGATTTTAACAGCAGCCAGACAAACATTATTGTTAAAACAGCTGTTCAAGGAGACTATGAAGAGACTATGCAAAAATTACAGGCAGCATTTGCAGATGGCAATGTACCTGAGGTAGTTGTACTAAATAGTGAAAGGGCAGATGGTATTGCCCGTAACGGTATGGCCTACTCTTTTCAACCTTTTATTGATGAGGATCCGGCATTTAATATAGATGACCTTGTAAGTGCTTTTAGAAATCAAGGAACTTATAACAATGAGCTTGTAACAATACCTGCATATGGCACAACTGATTTATGCAGGATGGGAACCCATGTGGGGCGCTTACAATATGATGGATGCTGTATTTGCAGCAGGAGGTCAAGTGATTTCTGATGATGGCAAAAAAGTGCTCATTAATGATGAAAAATGGGTAGAGGTGTGGGAGCAGTTCAGAAAGTGGATTCATGAAGATAAAATTATGAAAGTACAGTATGGCGGACAAGGCTGGGAATATTGGTATAAAACCATAGATGATGTTATGCAGGATCGCGCCTTAGGATATACGGGTTCAGCGGGAGATCAAGGGGATCTGGATTTTGAAAAGCTTGCAGCGGCAGTACAGCCGGGATGGAATGGCAGACCTGCAAAAGCGATGGCAGGGGCGCAGATGTATGTGATGCCAAAGGGAAGACAGTCAGAAGAACAAAACAAAGCAGCTTATGAATTTGTCAAATTTGCCACAAATGCCGAAAACACAGCGCGCTGGGCGATGAATACAGGGTATATAGCGGTACGTAATTCTGCTGCAGAGGTAGATTTTTATAAAGAATATTTAGAGCAAAATCCACAGGCCAAAGTACCAATGATTCAGGCAGACGCCTTTTCGAGTGTTGACTTCATTGACCCTACAGGCGGAAAAATATATGATGCACTTAAAATAGCAGTTGATAAAGTGCAGATTGAAAACATAGATGCTAAAACAGCATTAGATGAGGCCAGCAAAAAAGCACAAGCGGAGCTTGATAAAATCATTCAGTAAAATAAAAGGAGAACGTAAGGACTATGTATCTAAAACAACATTCCTTTGAAATGACGAAAAGTAGACAGACAGTCAAAATAAATATAACCTCTCAATGCATGGAGTTGACTAAAATCGAAAAGTTATTTGTTAATCTTTATGTGTATGACCCGGAGGGAAACCTTCGCGCCCAGAGGTTGTTTGCTGGAGAACCTGTTTCGTTTATTTTATCGGAGAATTATGCATCCTCAGGATGTCGGAGAGGAAATATTCCAAAAGGTACATGGCAGGTTATTCTTCTAAGTGAAAAAGAAATACCAGATTTAGAATATGCAGTACAGTGTTTAGTAGACATAGGCCAACCTATGTCTACTAAAACATGTATAAAAGGAGAAAGAGGCAAAGAAGCTTGGTACAAAGGAGATTTTCATGCCCATACGGATTTATCAGATGGCAGCATCAAGTTAGAAGAAGTACCAGACATACTTGAAAAAAATAGATTGGATTTTATTTTTTTAACAGACCATAACATGATTCATACGCATTTAGAACAGTATAGAGGCATTTTTTCAGGGACTGAGCTTACGTTGCAGATGGGTCATATGAATCTCCAGGGGTTGCAAGAGGTACCTTTTACAAACTATCACTATATGCTGGATTTTTTAAAAAAAGAAGATTTATCTATGAGGGATTTACTAAAAGAAATAAAAGCCGCCAATCTTAGTATCAATCACCCATTTATGAAGCCGTGGCATTATACATATGGGGAGATGCCCCTAGATCGGATCGGAACTTTGGAAGTCATATGTGACCCTACATGGAAGACCGCAAGAGAAGATAATGAATTAGCCATAAGATTCATTCGATTTTTATGGGCCAGTGGTCATAAAATAACAGCTATAGGAGGAAGTGATGCGCATCTTCCGTATGGAAAAGCTTACGAGTGGGCAAGTACACCTTCTTGGTACGGAGATCCAGCCACTTTTGTTTATGCAAAAGGATTAGAACAAAATCATATTTTAGAAGGCCTAAAAAAAGGTCATGTCTATATTTCAAGAGGTGTGAGGTTAGATCTTATTATTAATAACGGCAAATATTTACCAGGAGATAGGGTGAGAGAAAGGAGTCTTTCTTATTACATAGGAAGTCCCGATATAACTTTCAATGCCTATGTCCATTTAATCATCAATGGAAAGAGAAAGTGCACAAAGGAGTTAAAGCCATCCAGTGTTGCAAACTTTCGTGTAAGACTGTCAAAAGACTATAAAAGTATAAGTCTTGAAGTAAGAGATGAGGA
This sequence comes from Clostridia bacterium, assembly GCA_029256345.1. Classification (GTDB taxonomy): domain Bacteria; phylum Bacillota; class Clostridia; order Lachnospirales; family Cellulosilyticaceae; genus FMMP01. The sequence goes on from JAQSYC010000322.1 coordinate 2,449, forward strand.
TAATCAATTTCTTGCTTGTGTTAATCCTGTTTATTATGGCAGGAAAAGTCCTGCGTTTACAACCTGGCAGCAAGCGATAGAAGCATTTTCTCTACAAGAAGGAGTTAGATTATGATAAAATTTGTTTGATAAAGATGGCACACTGATAGATTTTAATGAGATTTGGCTTCCGGTCACTAAAAGTGTGGCAGCAACGATGAAAGGGCGTTATCAATCTGAGAAAACAGAAGAAGATTTATTAAAATGTATAGGTGTGAATAAAGAAAAAATAGATGCTGATGGCATTTTAGCTTCTAAAACAACAAAGGATATTGCGGCTATGTGGTATACACAAATGGATGTTAAAGTATCGCTTGAGGTATTTGCAGAAGAAGTTAAAGTAGCATTTCTCCTTAAAACTTATGAAAATATTGAGTTTGTAAAACTGCTATCTGGGGTTAAAGAAATACTTTATGACTTAAAGCGTAAAGGGTTTTATTTAGGCATTGCAACGGCAGATACTCAAGATATTACAGAGCTTATGTTAAAAAAACTAGGCATTAAA
>JAQSYC010000035.1 GCA_029256345.1 Clostridia bacterium
TCATATTAACTAAGGTATCGGAAGACATAAGCGTATAAGCCTTTTGGATATCGATACTTAGGTTTCTGTCTTCTTCTAAAAAAGGAATGACACTCCTTAGGTTATTATAAAGGACCTGTGTACCCTGACCAAGCCGTGTATTCCCTCGTAAATCAATAGCTTGGGCAGCGTGCATTGCTTCGATGCCAATAATATACCTGAGGTTATCTATGATTTTTTTTACCTTATCAAGGGCTAAAGGTGCATTGGTAGCATGATCTTCTATATTACCGGCCAATGCGAAATAATCCATGGAAGACGGATTGGCAAGCATTCGGATCTCTGCATCAAGGGACATAAAAGTTTTTTGAATCGTTCCGTAGGCAATCACTTCGCCTTCCTTTGGTGTCAAAAATCTGGAGAGCTTTGTAAAGGCTGGGTCCACCAGTTTGATCATGCGGTTACATGCCGCTTTTGAAAGGTGGCTGAGGGCAATGGCAAGCATCTCTATACCTATCACCCAGGAGGTTGTTTCAAAGTTGGCACTGCCACAGAGTCTTTTTTCATCTAGAATCAGACAAGGATTATCATCCGTAGCATTCATCTGCAGATGAAGCTGAGCTTTGACGTAGTCAAGGGCATCTAGCACTGCACCGTTAATACTGGCGGCATCTCTATAACTTAGGGGATCTTGAAGCGCTCTTTCGCTATGGGGTTCAAATAAATAACTTCCTTCAAGAAACTGACGGCAGCTTTCGGCGCAGGTCATTTGCCCCTTGAATTTTCTAAGTTCATTAACCTTTGGATCTAGAGGATCTATTACGCCGTTTAAAGCTTCAAGTCCAAGGCAATAAACAGCATTTGAAAGCTGGATGATATTTTCAGTTTCTCTTATAAGTAAGGCGCCTAGAGCTGTACTATAGGCATTGGAGGAAATGATGCTGAGGGCATCCTTAGGACCTAAAATGACGGGGGTAAGACCAACGGATTTTAATGCATCACTTCCGGACATTTTTATACCTTTATACAGAGCCTCACCCTCACCGATCATCACAAGCCCTATGTGAGAAAGGATTGTTATATCCGACATCCCTACAGAACCACGGCTAGGTACGATGGGGTGGAGATCCTTATTGAGAAAAGTTTCGTAACAGGTAAGGATTTCAGGAGACATACCGGAGGAACAGCATAAAGCTGTATTTAACCGAATAAGCATCATCGCTCGGACCTCAGCCACGCTGCAGAGAGGGCCGATGCCCAGAGCATGACTGTTTAAAACGTTTCGGTTATATCTTTCAAAAGAGTCTTCGCTCACTTTTTGATCTTTGTTCCAGCCGACACCTGTATTAAGGCCATAAACACTTTGTCCTTTTTTAGCAATCTTAAAGAGCAGTCGTCTGGAAGCCTTTACTCTTGAAAAAGCTTTTTTGTCTATTGCTATGCGAGTATGATGATGGGCAACTTGATAGACCGTTTCAAAGTCTAAAGTGTTACCGTTAAGCAGTATTTTTTTCATAGGCATTCCTCGTCCGTTGATAAAATATGTAGTGTAAGATAAACAATATAAATGGTTAGTATTACGCCTCATTCATTATATGCGAAATGATAACCTCTGGTGTAACCGGATAAGAAGTTATAGAGGTATCCAAAGCAAAGTTGATGGCGTTAACGACAGCGGGAGCGGGAGCAACGGCTGCGAGTTCACCAACACTTTTTGCACCATAAGGTCCATAGGGTTCACCGTGTTCAACAGTCAACACCTGAACATGGGGCATAACAGGGGCATTCATCAGATGATATTTAGAAAAGTTAGTTGATTTGACATAACCTTTAGCATCTATTTCGATTTCTTCAAACAGGGCCATGCCAAGGCTCATATGAGCGCCTCCCTGAATCTGTCCTTCTACCAAAGCGGGGTTAACGGACTGACCAATATCATGAACAGCTAGGCAGTCTAGGACCATAACTTCGCCGGTATATTTATCAACTCGTACCTCTGCAAAACAAGCGGCAAAGGAAGCAGGATTGGCTGGAGATTCGTATTCAACAAAAACTGAGAGTTTTTTAGAATACTTAAGTTCATAGAGTACAGCAATATCACCGTAGGTATAGTGTTGCATACTATTTTTAATAAAAAGGCAGCCATCTTTAGTTTCCACAGAGTCAGAAGAACAATCTTTAAGCTCACATAAGGCGTTTATCAGTTCGGTTATTAATTTCTCACCAGCATTTTTGACAGCTCCGCCGCAGACAAAAGTAACACGGCTGGCCTGAGTCCCAGCAGAGTCATAAGGGGTCATAAAGGTGTCAGCTTCCAGTACCTTGATGCGGGAGGTGTCTATATCGAGAGCTTCTGCAGCTATTTGCTGCATGGTCATAAGCGTGCCACAGCCCTGGTCATGAACACTTATTTTAACAAGGATACTGCCGTCAGACAAAAGACTCATGTCCACCTGAGTAAAGTCAGGATAAGCGCCTTTGTAACCATTGCCATGAACACCGCAGGCCATGCCAACACCATAAGCGTATCTGGCAGTATTTTTGTTTTTTATTGTCTGGCGCTTTTCCTGCCAAGCAAAGGCGGCCATACCTTGGAGGACGCATTCTCTAATTTGGGCATTGCCTATGTCGGGGGCACCTGTCAGATCTTTGGCGCCTGAAGAGACAAGATTCCTTAGTCTAAGTTCACAAGGATCAAGATTTAGTACTTTAGCAATATGATCCATGTTGACTTCAGTAATAGCATGGGCTTGGGGAGAACCGTATCCCCTGCAAGCACCGCCGGATATCGTATGGGTATAGTAGGTACTGCCTTTATAATACTGATCCTTCATATCATACAGTCTAAAAAGCTTTTTGCCCAAAGCCATAACGATAGCGGCGGCATTGGTGTAATAAGCCCCACCATCAATTTCAGCTACAACTTTTCTGGCAAGAATTTTCCCTTCTTTATCGACAGCTGTCTCTACTGTCATCTTGGCAGCATTTCTGCTTCTTGTGCCGAGAATGGCATCCCGTCTGTCCATGTAGAGCATCACAGGCTTTTGGAGCTTATGGGTAGCAAAAGCACAGATAGGTTCCAGTACAGTCTGCCCCTTACCGCCAAAGGAGCCGCCCATAACGGCTTTGATAACCCGTATTTGATTGTAAGGAAGATCCAAAACGCTGGAGATATGATGCTGGATTTGAAAAACTGTCTGGCAAGGGGTCCATACGACCAGATTGTTTTGATCGTCTAGTTCACTTAGGCAAATATGCGGTTCGAGGGCAGCATGATGAATCTTTGGTGTGCAGCCGCTGTCTTTGATGATATAATCAGCTTTTTCGAATTGCTTTTCGTAGTCGCCGCAAGTAATCTCTTTTGAGAAGGCTATTTCAGAGGCTGCTTCAAGGCCGATAACAGCAGGCAGCTCCGTGTAGTGTACTTTGACCTTAGGGATAGCCCGTTCAACTGCTTCTTTGGTCTTGCCAACCACAAGGGCAATACGGTCTCCCATAAATCTGGCTTTATCACTGAGTAGATATTCATCAAATTCAGCAGCAATCCCAGGGTACCATTGATGTGAGTTATAGAGCTTTTTTGGAATATCTGCATAGGTATAGACGGCTATGATATCTGTTTGTGCCAAAGCTTCACGGGTATCTATTGAGAGCTCGGCGTGGGGCTTTTCACTTAAAAGAAGTTTGGCATAAAGCATACCTTCCCTTTGCATATCACAGATAAACTTGGTTTTTCCAGCCGATTTGTCACGGCTATCTTCTTTTAAAAGACTTTTGCCTACATAGTTTAGATTCTTCATAAGGTACCTTCTTTCTCAGAAGAAGCCCCTAAATAAAGGGCAGCTATTTTGCCAAGAGCGTCCTCCATAACCCCTAAGGCGGCTTGTTTTTTGTAATGCTTTGAGGCTCTTGTTGGAATAGCGTTTTCAATCTGATCTTTGATGCACGGACTTAGGGAGTCTACACGCAGTCCTTCAAGCATTCTACCTGTGAGAGCCTTTTCAATCAGCTGTGCCTGTATAGGTTTGGCACCCACTGCGCCTAGATAAATACTAGCCGATAAGATTGTGCTGCTTTCAGTAAGGTCAAGTTTGATACAGGCGTTCAGCTTAGAAATCGTGACAGATGACCTTGCACCTATCTTGCTAAAAGCAGACAGCGCAGCAGACTTTTTAAGATATATTTTAAGAATGACTTCATCTTTTTTGAGAGTGTTTTTCCCCAAACCTTCTATCGTATCCATTACTTTTGACAGCCTTATACGGCCTGAAGAGTCCAATATCTCAAGTTCAGCCTCATAAGCAAAAAGGACAGGAAGTGTATCGGCACTTTGAGAAGCATTGGCAATATTGCCGCCAAGGGTAGCAAGGTTTCGGATTTGTTTTGAACCCAAATGGTAGGCAGCATCTTTTAGAGCAGGAAAGTATCTAGCGATAATAGGACTGTTTTCAAGCTCAGTCATGGTTACGCAGGCCCCGATAGTGACAGTGTGGTTTTGTTCTTGTATTTTTTTAAGTTCTGTAAGATGGGTGATATCTATAATCTTGTAGTCATAAAGCCTTTGCTGGTTAAGATGAATCAAGAGGTCTGTACAGCCGGCCGCAATAAAGGTGTTTTCGTCTTTGATCCGTAGGGATTTGCATAGGGTTTTGAGACTTTTGGGTGAAGTGAAGTTGGGACTAGTCATAGGGCGCCCGCTCCTTTGGTAATACTTTCTACGGCTTTGATAATACTTGTATAACCAGTGCAGCGGCAGAGATTGCCTTCGATGGCGCGTTTGATTTCTTCAGCAGAAGGAGAAGGGTTTTCCATCAGCAAAGCTTTGCAGGATAAAATCATGCCAGGGGAACAAAATCCACATTGTATGGCCCCGTTTTCGATAAAGGACTTTTGGATTCTATCTAATTCTCCATTTTTTTCTAAGCCTTCAATGGTGATAATGTCGCTGCCCGCTGCTTGACCGGCAAACAATGTACATGAGGTTACGGCCTTGCCATTCATAATGACTGTGCAGGCACCACACTCCCCTTCAGAACAGCCTTCTTTTACCCCAGTTAAACGTAGGTCCTCTCTTAAAAAATCAATCAATCTTTTAGTAGGGTTAATATCTTTTTCAACTTTTTCGTTGTTGACAGTTAGTTTAATTTTCACAGACGAACCTCCTTCGATAATAATGACTTTTAATATAGAGTACCACTGTAAAGGTTTATCTAAAACATCTGACAGTTCTTCTTGGAAGTAAAAACTAAGTTCAGCTTGAGAACGTCTGAGAAGGCCTAGTTCCAGTGGAGAATTCAGCTTATGGGCCGCCGCCACCGACTCTAAAATAGCCGTTTTGGCTTTTTCAAAATGCCCGCTCTGAGCGTGGAATACAGCGCAGTAGCCTTTGGCGATAGAACGGCCCATCAGTGTATTAGAATTATCATAAAGAGAATCCGCTAACATAAAGTTTTCACGGGCCTTCTGCGTTTCATTTAGAGCCAATAGCACTCTTGCATAATTGGTGTAAAATACGGCACTTGGCGGACAATTATGCATGGTGCAAAGGGCAATTGCCTGTTTATAGTATCTAAGCGCCTGATCAAATTGAAGCTGGTGGCGGCTGACTTCGCCTAGATAATTATAAGAAGCTGCGATATTAAGCACATAAATTTGTTCGTTGAGAATGGTCTTTTTGAGATAGTCAACAGATTGATTCAAGAACAAGATGCTTTTTTCATAGTCACCGAGCATTAGGGCGTGAAGTCCTGATAAGCGCATATAGAAAGCATATTCGATATGGTCTTCAGATTTTCTAGAGAGCTTAAGCCCATATTGAATATGTTTGGACATAAGCACAGTATCATAAAGCTGTATACCTAAGTAAATCATCTGTCTATGGGCTTTTAACTGATAAGCAGGGGATTTTTGGACAAAATCACAGGACAAGAGACGCGTGATGGTATCTTGTCCAAGCTCATAGAGTCCCTCATGAATACAGTATCTGCCCTTAGAATGCCAAAAAATGGCGCGGAGTTCATCGAGTTCTTGTGAACTGCTGAATTGATTTTTTAAAGACAGCAAATCTTGCTCCAATTGGTTGAAATAGGTCATGATACTAAGAGCTGGCAAAACATTGGCGTCCACCTGAGAAGATAAAATAGGATAAAGCTCATAGGTGAGACTTGAGTATTCATCTAAACTAAGTACTTTATACCGCAATACTTTCATGAGATTGGCGCCGAGGGTATAATGATAGATAAGCAGTTTATAACCATTTTCTGTTAATGGGCTCATGAGACTTTCAAGGATGTCTCCGATGCGGTTATGTAAAATACGGCGTTTGGAAGGGGAAAGGCGGTCGCGGACAAACTCCCGCATTTTGTTATGAATAAACTCAAAGTAAATCTTATCCCCTTCGCCATATTCAGCAATCAGGGCATGGAGTTTGAGATCTTCCAGCTTATCTAAAAGATCGAAAGTGCTTTTATGAAAGATTGCTTCAATCACATGGAGTGCAGAGTGGTTATGGAACAGAGCCATAACATCCAGCACTTTTCGGGCATCTAGGCTAAGGCCGCTGAGTCTGTCCGCTAAGATATCCTGAGTTCGAAGCGATAGGGGTCCTGAAAGGCCGTGGTCCTTAAAATTAGCCAGGAGCTCCATAAGAAAAAAAGCATTCCCTTGGGTTTCATTGAAAATAAGCTCAAGAGTTTCGGCAGTTAAGGTATTGTCAGAGAGCATTGCTGAGGCAAAGGAGGAGACTTCTGCAGCGGTAAAGCGGTAAAGCGCAATGCGCTGAAGAAGACCCTCCTTAAGCAGAGAGCTTGTAAAAGCTTCAAGTTTTGTATCCAGTGTATCTAGGGAGGTACAGAGCAGCATAATACGGTTGTGCCCCTCCCGCATAAGTGTAGATAAAAGATCGAGGCTAGTAGCATCCATCCAATGGATGTTGTCAATAAAAAGGACAAGCCGGGTGTGCTTTGCAACCAGCTGGAAAATCCGCAAGATACCATTTTTGGCAGCGCGGTAGCTAAAGGTATCTGTCACATGCAGTGACAAAGAGCTGGCCAGCGGGTTAATCCCTAGAAATGTAGGGAAAAACTGCGCAGCAGCTTGTGAATACGGAACAGGGATACTTATTTGATGGGTATTGATATACTCATCCAGCTGCAGCATGACAGAATTGAGAGGCTGAAGGGAAAAATCCTTTTCAGCTTGAAAACAGTTGGTCTTGAGCAGTAAGACACCGGAGGTATCAGCTGTTTCTAGGAAGACTTTAGCTAAGTAACTTTTACCCACGCCATTTTCACCGGTCACAATAAGAGAAGAAGACTGGTTGAATAAAAAAGCTTGGTAAGCTTCTTGCATTTTACTAAGTTCCTTTTGTCGGCCGATGAAAAAAGGCTCTGGGTTTTCGGGGGTATCGGAAGCTGCCAGTGTCCATTCATTGAGTAAAAAACGGTATAAACGGGTGACGTCTTTGCCAGGGGCTATTCCGAGTTCTTCACTTAGAGTCTCAGAGAGTTTTTGATAGACTTTGATGCCTTTGTGGTAAAGCTTGTTTTCTTTGTAGGCAGACATTAAAAATAGACTAATGCGTTCATCCACGGGGTCCTGAAGCATGTATTGTCCGCAGCAGAGTTCAATTTCTGAAAGCCTTGAAGGGGGCAGCAGAACAATGTATTTATAAAGTTCATTCAGATAAGTTTCACGTATGAACTCTCTTTTTTTAGAAAGCCAGTCTTCATAGGCATAAGCATTTTTGACCCCAAAGCCCTGAAGGAGACTGCCTTGATAGAGGTCAAAACGTTTTTCTTGTAAAAGCCTGTCCACATCACAGATAAAAGAAATGTCGGGGTTCAAAACAAGTGTGTATTTTTGGGGAGAAATAATAATATCTAAGCCAAAAGTCTTTTTGACCACATAGATAGCATGCCGCAAGTTTTTTTTAGCAACGGCTTCTGCCTCATCATCCCAAAGCAAGGCAGCTACCTCATCACGGGTAGCAGACTTTTCGAGAGCAAGAAAATAAAAAAGTGCTTCAGCTTTTTTATAAGGGAATAATATAGGGGTGTGGTTGAGGAATATCTGAGGGGTGTGCAGAACTTTAATTTCAACAAGTGACAATTTTAACAGCCTCCCTTCCAAGGTGAAATATTCTAAACAGAGCAATTAATTAAGCCTATTATACACTAAATAAAGATAAATGTAACAATAACGTCTAAAATCCATCGTTTTTTCAAATAAGATATAAAAAATTAGACGATTTATAGACTGTTTACATGCTATAAATAATATAAGTTTTAAGGACAGCGTATTAAGGTATAATAGAAATAACATTTGCACAAGGTCGTGCTTCTTCATGGAAGAGTGCGGCCTTTGTTATCAATTTATGAAAGAGGTGATAAGCTTGAGTCAAAAGATTATAGCGTATTTATCAGCCAATATGACCACCTATCTTCAAGCGGTACAAACGCATTTGATGATTAGCATTCAGGCGTTATGGATCGCCGTTATGATTGGGATTCCATTGGGTATTTTCTGCAGCAGAAACGAGAAATTTTCAAAGTATGTTACAGGATGGTTCAATAGTCTAAGGATTATTCCAAGTCTAGCCATTTTAGTCTTAATGATTCCTTTGATGGGAACAGGCAAAACCCCAGCTTTAGTGGCACTGACGATACTGGCAGTGCCGCCTATACTCATTAATACCATTGCAGGTTTTGCAGGTATTGAAGCCTCTTTGTATGAAACGGCAAAAGGTATGGGAATGGATGAAAAGCAGATTTTTCTAAAGATAGAGTGGCCCTTAGCGCTGCCATTGATGCTGACCGGTGTCCGTACTTCGGCAGTGGAGGTTTCGGCAAGTGCTACGATTGCAGCGTACATTGGAGCCGGTGGTCTAGGGAATATTGTATTTACAGGCCTAGGTCTTAACAAGGCGGAGCTGCTCCTAATCGGAGGGGTATCGGTGGCTGCTATATCTATTGGAGCAGAGCTGATACTTGGAACGGTGCAAAATGCTGTCACCAAATATCAAAGAGATTAAAGTGGATGAAGTTTATCACATTGCAAATAGAGCGTTTTGAGTATAGAAAAGGGGGAAATCAAAGATGACAGCTGTAGCAGTTGAATTTAAAAATGTCTGTAAACACTTTCCGGAGGCAGAGGTTAATGCTGTGTCCCATGTAAGTCTTAAGATCAATCAAGGTGAGTTTATTACTATACTAGGCACATCGGGTTCAGGGAAAACAACGCTGATGAAGATGGTCAATAGGCTGCATGATATTACAAGTGGAGATATTTTTTTCTTCGGAGAAAATATAAACTCTTTGCCAGTGGTAGAATACCGCAGAAAGATAGGGTATGTGGTACAGCAAGGGGGACTGTTCCCGCATATGACAGTGGCAGAGAATATAGCTGTAGTACCCCATATTTTAAAGTGGGATAAAGAGAAAATAGATGCAAGGGTAGATGAACTGCTTGAGATGGTGGGACTGAAAAAAGAATTGTATAAGGACAGATATCCAAGGCAGCTCTCAGGAGGGCAACAGCAAAGAATAGGTATTGCAAGAGCCATGGCTTCAGACCCAGCGGTAATGCTGATGGATGAACCTTTTGGGGCTATTGATGCTATTACAAGAGAAAACTTGCAGGATGAGCTGTTAAGAATACAAAAAGCCCTGCATAAGACTATTTTATTTGTAACCCATGATATAAGTGAAGCATTTAAGCTTGGAGACAGGGTGATTGTGATGCATGAAGGAAAGGTGCAGCAGTTTGATACACCAGACCGGATTATGCTTCATCCAGCCAATGATTTTGTGGCCAAATTCGTTTCGGCAGATGATGTGATGAAAAAGCTTCAGGTGCTTAAAGTGCATACCATAATGGATGGGTTAAGTATTAAAACCTCAAATCAATTGGCTGTGGCACATGTTGATGACACACTGGAAACATTACTTAAGCTGTTTATGACCAGTAGCACACAGACAGTTCTTGTAAAAGATGATAAAGATAAAATAGTTGGTGAGGTAAGCTGGCATAGGCTTTCTGCCATAGCTAGTTAATGAGATCAAACGATTAGGGATAGCGTAATAAGAAGGAGGTCCAGTATGCTGGCATTTATGACTTATGCTGAAAGGTATTACGGAAAGCTTATAGGGTATTTTTTAGATCATTTTAAAATTTGTATGTTAACGATGTTTTTTTCAATACTTATTGCAGTGCCTATCAGTCTAATGCTTACAAAGCATAAGCGGTTGTCGAAAGGAGTGATGGCTGTACTGGGGGCTATTTATGCGATTCCCAGTATGGCACTTTTTGCAATGCTAGTGCCCTATATGGGTCTTGGAACAACAACGGCTATCTTTGTTTTGGTTCTTTACAATCAGTCGATTTTAGTGAGAAACACAGTGGCGGGCTTTGACAGTGTGGATAAGATGGCTGTTGAGTCGGCTGTGGGCATGGGGATGTCTCCGTGGCAGGTGTTTTCTAAAGTACGGCTGCCTATTGCTTTGCCGGTTATTCTCAGTGGTATTCGGATTGCAATGATTGCCACCATAGGAAGTGCCACCATCGCCGCAACCATCAATGCTGGCGGGATAGGAGCACTGCTTTTTGACGGTCTTCAGACTATGAATTTTGTGAAAATGATATGGGGGACTATCTTAGCGGCCAGTTTCGCACTGATATTTAATATGATTTTAGAAAAACTCGAAAAACGTGCACTGCTCAAAGCGCGGGGAGAATATATACCAAGAAAAGCAAAAAATAAGTGATATACGGAGGGAAACAATATGGATAATAAACGGATTGAAAGTGCTATGAAGATCAGGCTGGATGCGAAGCTTCCGGCCTATCCAAAGTTTGAAGAAGGCAAAAGGCGGGCCCCAAAAAGAGAGGCTACGCTTTCACAAGAGGACATAGCATTAGCTTTAAAAAATGCACTCAGATATGTGCCCAGTGAGCATCACGGAGAAATGGCTAAAGAATTTTTAGAGGAGCTTACGCAGCATGGCAGGATTTATGGTTACAGATTTAGACCAGAAGGCAGAATCTATGGAAAGCCCATTGAGGCGTATCAAGGGGCCTGTATTGAAGGTAAGGCCTTTCAGGTCATGATAGATAACAACCTAGATTTTGATGTGGCGCTGTATCCCTATGAGCTGGTTACCTATGGAGAGACTGGACAGGTGTGTCAAAACTGGATGCAGTACGTTCTGATTAAAAAATATTTAGAAGTACTAACTGAGGAACAAACTTTGGTGCTGGAATCAGGACATCCAGTAGGCTTATTTAAATCTCACAAATATGCCCCTAGAGTGATTATTACAAATGGACTCATGATAGGGATGTTTGACAATCAAGAAGACTTTAACCGGGGGGCGGCCATTGGGGTTGCAAACTATGGTCAAATGACGGCAGGGGGCTGGATGTATATAGGTCCGCAAGGGATTGTTCATGGTACCTTCAATACGTTACTCAATGCTGGAAGGCTCAAACTTGGGCTCAGCCAAAATGAGGATTTAAAAGGCAAGCTATTTGTTTCAGCAGGTCTTGGAGGTATGAGTGGTGCGCAGGGGAAGGCAGCGGAAATCGCAGGGGCTGTTTCGGTTATTGCAGAGGTCGATTACTCCCGTATCAAAACGAGGCTGGATCAGGGCTGGATTAATAAAAGCAGCGGGAATCTGAGCCAGATTGCAGAGTGGGTCAAGGAAGCGGTTGAACAAAAAAGTGCCTGCGCCATAGGGTATCATGGTAATGTGGTAGACCTTTTGGCATACATCTTAGAACAAGATATTCATGTGGATTTATTATCAGATCAGACCTCATGCCATGCACCTTATGCTGGGGGTTACTGCCCGCAGGGCATAAGTTTTGAACAAAGAACAGAGATGCTGGATAAAGACCTCAAAGGTTTTGGTAAACTGGTAGATAGGACTTTACGTTATCATTATGAACTGATAAAAGCACTTGATCAAAAAGGCACCTACTTTTTTGACTACGGCAACAGTTTTATGAAGGCTGTTTATGATGCGGGGGTACAGGAGATTTGTAAAAACGGCAAAGATGAAAAAGATGGTTTTGTCTTCCCATCTTATGTAGAAGATATTTTAGGTCCCCAACTATTTGATTATGGGTATGGTCCCTTTAGATGGGTATGCTTAAGCGGCAAAGAAGAGGATCTGGACTTAACGGATCAGGCGGCTATGGACTGTATTGATCCTGACAGGCGTTATCAGGACAGAGACAACTATGTATGGGTCAGAGATGCTAAGAAAAACAAGATGGTTGTCGGAACAAGAGCAAGGATACTCTATCAGGATGCAATGGGCAGAACAAAAATTGCCCTCAAATTTAATGAAATGGTTAGAAATGGCGAGATAGGACCTGTTATGTTAGGCCGTGACCACCACGATACAGGGGGTACAGATTCGCCTTTCAGAGAAACTTCGAATATTAAAGACGGCTCAAATATTATGGCAGAGATGGCTACTCAGTGTTTTGCAGGCAATGCTGCGAGGGGAATGAGTCTGATTGCCCTGCATAATGGAGGAGGCGTTGGCATAGGAAAATCTATCAACGGCGGCTTTGGCATGGTACTGGACGGCAGCGAAAGAGTAGATACTATTTTGTCTATGGCCATGCCATGGGACACAATGGTAGGGGTATCAAGAAGGTCTTGGGCGCGCAATGAAAATTCCATTACAACCTGTATGGAATACAACGAGGTCAAGGGAGATACAGACCACATCACCCTTCCCTATGTTGCAGATGATACTTTAATCAAAGAGACACTTAGAAGAATGTAGGATTAAAAGAAATTAAAAAGAGGTGTTATACCATACAAAAGAGTGCTGGAATGTTGTCAGCACTCTTTTGTATGGTATAATTAGATAAAAATCAAAAATGATACTATAAAAATGTTGTATGATTTTTAATAATATCTCATGGGGAGGTGGTTGATGTGTATTTACATAACACAGTTAAAACAGAACAAAAAGTGGCTATGTCGCCCAATCTACAGCAATCACTTCATATTTTGACGATGAATAATATGGAGTTAACACAATTTATCGGTGAAGAGTGTATAGACAATCCGGTATTAGAAATAAGTGAAAACAATAATGGGGATTCACAGGAGGAGTATATTGCAGAAAAGCTTAGCTATCTTGAGAAGAACAAAGAAAAAGTTCTTATGGGTGACTTGAGGGAGCAGGATGATTATTTCGAAAAAGGTTATGAAGAAGAGATAACACTAGAAAAACATCTTCTTTCCCAAATTGACGGAGCTAAGTTTACAAAGGCGGAGATGGATATTATAGCTTTGCTCATTAAAATGATTGATGAAAATGGTTTTTTAAAAGAAACACCAGAAGAACTGAGTGAGTTATTTGCCACAGATCAAGAAGTTATTCAAAAACTGCTCAGTTATATTAAGGAGCTTGCGCCAACGGGAGTAGGCAGCAAGGACTTTAAAGAATGTTTAAAACGTCAGCTTGAATTCTGTGGAAAGTTAAATGAAGAATTGAAGGAGCTGATTGATACGCATTTAGAGCTGCTTGCTAAAGGAAATTTTGCAAAAGCAGGGAGGCTTACAGGTATTTCATCTCATAAGATAAAGGAATATTTTATGGAAATAAAACGGCTTAATCCTATACCAGGCAATGGATTTGGAAAAAGGGAAGCGGCGTATATTATCCCTGATGTAACAGTCAGCTTTAATGGCAGAGAGCCTATTATTGCGCTGAATGATAAATACATCCCTAAAGTGCAGATAAGCAGTTATTGGTATGGAATGCTTCAAGAGGTTCAGAGAGGTCAAGAGGATAAAGAGGTAATGAATTATCTCACTAAAAAATTTGAACATGCCTCTTATATGATTAATGCCTTGGAGAGCAGGCGGTATACGCTGCTTAATGTATGTACAGCCCTAGTAGACAGGCAGTATCTTTTTTTGAAAACAGGGAAAAAATCAGACCTCATTCCCTTACGGCTTAAAGATATAGCCAGTGAAGTAGGTGTTCATGAATCAACGGTCAGCCGTACGCTGCAAAACAAGTATATGGGGTGCCCTTGGGGAGTAGTGAGCTTAAAGTCATTTTTTACTGGAGCAGTTTCTAAAAATGAGGAAGACCTAGGGTACGAAGATGCAATGAGTAAGGAAGCTATTAAACATGCCATTAAAGCCCTCATACAAGAAGAGGATAAATCAAATCCTGTGAGTGATACCAAGATAGCAGAATGGCTGCAAATAAAAAATATCCATATCTCTCGACGGACAGTTGTTAAATACAGAGAAGAACTTAATATCGGCAATTCTTTTCAAAGAAAAGAATAAGGTAATAGGATGATAGGACCTATTACCTTGATTTAAATTCTTGAAGGCTAACACCAGTGACCTTTTTAAAACATTTGACGAAATAGTTAGGATCAGGGATACCTACCATCTGAGCCAATTGATAAGCTTTATAGTTAGAAAGCTTCAAAAGCTGAATAGCTTTTTGAATCCTAAGATCTACAAGATATTCTGTAAAGGATTTGTGGGTCACTTTTTTAAAAACTCTGCTTAAATAGCTAGGGTTGATATAAAAGGCTTTTGCAATACTTGTCAGAGATAAATCCTCGTTAGTATAGTGGCTCTCCAGATGATTGATAATTTGAGAAACAGTATCGTTTAATTTGTCTTTATTAATGTCATGCATCAAACGGCAAAATTCCGAAATCGTATTGATTACATATTTTTCAAGCTCTGCATAAGATTTTAGATTTATCAGATAAGAATACGATAAATCCACAAAGTTTAAAGAGCTAGAAGGTATACCAAGCTTAATCACTTCACTGGCTATTTGAGACAATATATTGATGGCATCGTATTTAATACTGCTCAAATCAGTTAGTCCTTTTTGTAAAGAGGCATGGAGTAAGTCACATGTGATTTCGACAGCTTCTTTATTTAATCCGGCCTTAATCAGAAGAATGAGATGATTAAGTGGGTTGTCATCAATCATTTGATAAGATGAATGGGAGTCTTCAAAATGATTTTTGTAAACAACTTCTTCATCTAAAATATAACAAAGCTTGAGGGCCTCTTTAGCATAACTATAAGCAAGCGGTGTCTCCTCAAGACAAGATATGATAGGACTTATCCCGCAGTAAACATTTGTATTGAGATTAGATTTAAAATAAGCAGTAATATGTTCACTTAATTCAGGAAGATAAACTTCTGCCTCGTTGCTTAGAAGTACAATATAATTATTGTTATCCATAAAGGTATAAAGACTGCGTTCGGCAAAAAAGGTTTCTTCTATGTAAGTGATACAATTAAGAAGAATGCCTTGTTTTTCATTTTCTGTGTATTTATTAGGATCAAATAAAATATTAATCAAAGACAGCTGTAGGTGACTACTGGTTTCAAGTGAGAGCATTTTTATAATTTCCAGCTCATTGAAAAGTTGAATATTAGATATATTGCCATTGATTAAATCATTCAAAAATTGATTTCTTAATGTAATGGCATTGTCTTTGATGTATTGATAAGATATTTCAAGCTGAGTTAAATTTTTTCTTTTATCGGCTATTTTATCTGAAAGTTTTTGTAGGGTAGTTGTAATCAGTTCAGGGTCTATAGGCTTTAGGATGAAATCTGAAACACCTATGGAGATAGCTTGCTGGGCATAGGTGAATTGTTCGTGAGCAGTAATGATGATCACATAAGTATCGATATAATGCTCCAATATCTGCTTGCTAAGCACAATGCCGTCCATATAGGGCATCTCAATGTCAGTTAAAACGATATCGGGGTGCAGTTCTTCTATTAGACTTAGAGCTTCGATACCTGAGGTTGCATCTGCTATGACCTCCATATTTAATGCCTGCCAATCTATACAAAGTTTAAGTAAATTTCTGGTATTGTATTCATCGTCGACTAATAATACTTTAAAGGGTTTATCAGAC
>JAQSYC010000323.1 GCA_029256345.1 Clostridia bacterium
CAATACTGTTCGTAATGTAAAATAAACAAGTTCATTTTACATACATGAAAATTTTATTAGAATTTTCAGGGTTGTTATACTGTTCAGTTATCAAGGTTCTAAACCTGTTTGTCCAGGTTTTTTTTACTTACATTTTTGTAACTTTTTTGTTTGTAAGCTTGTGGTGTTTTGCACCAGCTCGAATATCTTATCACACTTACAAGGAGTTGTCAACTACTTTTTTAATTTATTTTCAGAAGTTTTGACTCTCAAAAAAGCTAACGGAGAAGGAGGGATTTGAACCCTCGCGCCGCTATTAACGACCTACTCCCTTTCCAGGGGAGCCCCTTCAGCCGCTTGGGTACTTCTCCAAATAGGCTTCCGAACACTGCTTGAACAGTATAGCAAATGTTATATTATATGTCAAGCACTTTTAGAAACTTTTTTTCATTTTTTATATATTTTTTTCCAGTGATAAATCGCCTTTATTTGACAGTCTTTAAAGCCCGCATTTTTACTGAATTTTTAAGAATACTTCTCCAACAAGAATATCTTCCGGTGTCGTAATTTTAATATTCTTATAATCACCTTTAATCATTCTAACCGAAGTCTTTAGTGTATATTCTAAAATCATAGCATCATCAGTTATATTTAACCTTTGTTTCTTAGATTCTATTTTATCCTCTTCAAGTTCTTTCATTATAATATCATAAGCTTTCTTAATAAGCTCATAGGAAAAGGCCTGCGGTGTTTGTACCGCCCATAATTTATTTCGATCTGGTGTGTTTTCTATGTTTCCATTAGTATTAACTAGTTTTATAGTATCTTTAACAGGAACCCCTACTACACAAGCTTTATGCAAGGAAAGGCTTTTTATAATCTCTTCAATTGTTTCTATAGTAATAAACGGTCTAGCTCCATCATGTATTAACACATAAGATACATCACAAGAGGAGGCTTTTAAACCATTATACACAGAATTGTAACGTTCTTTTCCACCGGTTACAATTTTATTTACCTTTAAAAATTGATATTTTTCAATAATCTCTTTCCTACAATATTCCCCTTCACCTTCCCCTACTACCAAAATGATTTCATCTATACTGCTTTCTTCAAATGCTTTTAGGGAATAATAAAGTATGGGCTTTCCACCCATCTCCAGATATTGCTTTGGTACATTGCTTTCCATTCTCTTTCCACTACCTGCTGCTAATATGATAGCTGCTACTTTACCCGTTTTCATAACCTTCTCCACAATTTGACTTTGATATATTCTTATCTTTGACCAATCTTTAGATTGGGTACTGCATTTAAGTCTAAGCCATGCCTTGTTCCATTAAGATATTCGTAGTATGCAGCCGTGCCAATCATAGCTGCATTATCTGTACACAGTATAGGTGAAGGATAATACAGTTTTAATCCTTTTTCTATGCAGGCTTTATCCATGGCTTGCCTTAACGCTGAGTTAGAAGCTACTCCACCAGCCATAGCTATTTGATTCATATTGTAATTTTTTGCCGCTGCCATAGTTTTACTTACTAAAGCATCTACAACTGCCTCTTGAAAGGAAGCTGCTATATCCGCTTTATTTACTTCCTCCCCTTTCATTGCACATGAATTTAAATGATTTAAAACTGCTGATTTCAAACCACTAAAACTAAAGTCATAAGGTGATCCTGCAATATTAGCTCTAGGGAAACTTACAGCATGCTTATTCCCTTCTTTCGCTAACTTATCAACTTTAGGTCCGCCTGGGTAGCCAAGACCGATTGCTCTAGCTACTTTATCAAAGGCCTCACCTGCTGCATCATCATGCGTTCTTCCAATTATCTCATACTGACCATAATCCTTTACTATTACTATATGTGTATGTCCACCAGATACAATCAGACAAAGAAAAGGTGGCTTTAAATCTTTATGCTCAATGAAGTTGGCAGATACATGTCCTTCTATATGGTGCACCCCAATCAATGGTTTATTGCAAGCATAGCTGATGGCTTTTGCTTGGGCAACTCCTACTAACAGAGCACCAACTAGTCCAGGACCGTATGTTACTCCTATAGCATCTATATCTTTTAGTTCTGTACCAGCCTCTAAAAGTGCTTGTTTAATAACTTGATTAATTTTTTCTATATGTTTTCTTGATGCAATCTCCGGCACAACTCCACCATATAAGGTATGGAGTGCTATTTGAGAGGATATCACATTAGATAGTACTGTTCTTCCATTCTTTACAACAGCTGCTGCGGTTTCATCGCAGGAAGACTCTATTGCTAGAATTAAAATATCTTTGCCCATATATAATCTCCTTGTATCTCTTAAATCTCTTCTTAGTTTACTATAGTCTTACACCATTATACCATCGTATATCATGACCTTTATACTTTGCAGCCCTTCAAACTTTGTAGAATTTTCAAACTATAAGTATATATTTTTTCTCTTATATCTTTTATTATCTATACAATATTAACCTTTTACAATATTATCTGCAATAGTTTTTCAATAAATTACTTACACACTAGTAGCTTTCATACATCATATTAACTTTTAAGTTTCTAACAGTGTTTACCCAAAAGGGGGCGTATGTTCTCTCATGCTTTTTAAGTTCTCATATGTTTTATAAA